>JBKOZA010000514.1:0-10274 GCA_046725675.1 Candidatus Methylomirabilota bacterium | reverse complement strand
CAGCCGCCCCAGCCGGAGTGGGGCCGCATGCTCAGCGAGGGACGCGACTACCTGCGGGAGGCGTGGTGGATCTCGACCTTTCCTGGCCTCGGCATCATGCTGACCGTGCTGGGCATGAACTTGCTGGGCGACGGGCTGCGCGACGTGCTGGACCCCCGGCTGAGGGTCTAAATTGGCTCGACGATCTTCTGGCGAGCCCATGCAAGAAGGAGAGCGGCGGTGTCACCGGATTCACCCCATGTCTGTTATTCACCTCGCACTGGCGCAGGCGGTCGGCCATTTCGAGATACGTCTAACGGCTTGGCAATTCAGCGGCGGCGCGCAGTGCCGTTCGCTGCAAGCAGGTTAGCCAATGACATGTCCAGCTCGCCGGCCTCGCCTGCGGGATGCTCGACCGACTGGCCTTCGTCCTCGGTACAGCCCCTCGACGAATTTCTCAACGCGCGACAATTGCCCAGCGTCGAAGACGCATACCCAAAATGGAAAGAACACGTCCCAGGGCTGGTTCTCCCAGGTGAGCGCCAGCTTCTTATGAAACGCGGACAGGACTCGGATGTCGTTCTTCACCGCATTGCGCGCCCCGACGAAGGCCAGGTTCAACGCTTGGAGGGAGTCGACGCCTATCGCATGCTGGACGGCATCGTTTGAGAGACCGATGACCTGAAAGGGACAGCGGCTGTCGCGGCCGTCTCGCGTTGGTATCCCAATGCGGATGACAACCTCGCGTGAAGGCATACCGCGAAGTCTAAAACGGCGCTCAGCTATCGCCTGAAACGTCCGCGAGTTCCTACGCTTCATGGGTCTCTTGAACCATCTATTCCGGCTGACAGAGCGACTCTTGCAGGCTAGCACCTGGGGCTTCGCTCCAGGAAGTTCGCGAACGCCCCACCGTAACGCCAGTTAGCGGCCGGGGCCGGGGGTGAGCGGCGTGATAGCGCTCTCTAGCACTCCCATCCGGCCGGCCTGGCCGCCGGCCCGACGGCCAGCGGGTGCAAGACGTCGATCGCGTAGCCGACATCCAGCGGCTCGTCAAGCCAGTGCGGCTTCGTGGTGTTCTCGTCCAGCCGTAGCCCGTCCGCCTCGTGCCGCGCACGCAGCGCGCCTGCCGGATCATGCGGCACCGCCGCCGGCGGCGGCACCTCGGGCAAGATCGCGCCGTTCGGCGAGCGGAAGCGCAACGTCCCATCCGCCTCGCACTCCAGCTGGAACCCCTCCTCGTGCACCGCGCGGTGATGTTGGCGACACAGCAGCGCCAGGTTCGACAACGTCGTAGGGCCACCGTGGGCCCAGTGCTTGATGTGGTGGCCTTGCCCAGAGCGAACATGGCACCCCGGGAAGCGACAGCCGCGGTCGCGATGGTAGAGCGCGCGTCGGAGAGCTGGCGGCACCGTCCGGGTGCGGGCCCCGACCTCAACCACCCGCCCCTCGGCGTCGTGGCGCATGATGACCCTGCTGGCATCACAGGCCAGACGCTGAGACGTTCCAGCTGGAACGCGAGTACCGGCATCGAGGACAGACTGGCCGGCCTCCTCGGGATCGGCCAGGACCTCGGCGTCGACGTGGACGACGACCTGGTAGCGCTCGCCCGTTGCGCCTGGGTCGAGGTCGTGATGCAGGGCGGCCTCGGCGAGCAGGGCGAGGGCGTCGGCATCCTGCTGCTCCATGGTCGGAGGGTCGGCCTCTGGGGTCTCGTCCTGACGGCGGCGGTAGAGCCTCTCGCGGGCTGCCTCCAGAGCCTTCATCAGCAGGGCCCCGACCTCCGCGGTGAGGCGTCCGTTGATGCGCACGGTGCCATCGACGTTGGGGTAGACGTGCAAGGAGCGGCTGGCGTGCTGGAGTTTCGCCTCGTGGGCCTCGGCGGCCAGGTCGACGCGGCGCCAGCCATGGACGAGGCGGGCGACGTGCTCGACGGTGCCGGACCGGGCGACAGCGAGCAGGCGCGCTTCGGTCTCGGGGGTGGCGACGCGGGTGAGCTCGCGAACCTTGGAGTAGGACATCTCGCCGTGCGCGAGGGCCTGGGCGATGAGAGGCAAGCCGCCCAGGGCACGGGCGACGCGGACGTGCTCGCGGGCGGCGCCAGGGGCGAGGCCGATGCGCCAGGCGAGCCAGGCGGCGCAGGAGGGGAAGCCGTTGGCCCAGCCGGCGACAGCGTCGAACTCGCGGATCAGTGTGAGGAGACGCGAGACGGCGGCGTCGAGGTGGGCGGCGAGCTCGGCGATCTCATCCCCGACGGCTTGCACCTCTGCCCAGCTCTTCGACATGACGAGTCCCCCTTGTTTGGGGCGACTCTACACCGCGATTTCGCAGGCCACTGTGAGGCTCCTGGAGACAGGATCGAGCAGCAGGGCCGAGCGTTTCGAATCCTCCAGCCGCGCTGGCGGCTTCCGCAGCTCGTGCGGCCCGCACAGAGGCGCTCTATCGAGTGTGCGGCGCACGTGATTGCGGTGTCGATCCACCTTTGTCAAGTGTGGAAAATTTCAGACGGTCGTGACCCGGGCGCCCGGGCCCGGGTCGATTGGTATACTCCCCGCTACGGAGGAGCGCATGAGCCTGCCACTCGAGCCCTTCAGCGTCGTCGACCTCACGCGCGCGCGGTCCGGTCCCACCTGTGTCCGCCAGCTCGCCGAGATGGGGGCCAGGGTCGTCAAGGTGGAGTCGCGCGAGCAGGACGACTTCACGCGCGACGAGTTCGACTTCCAGAACCTGCACCGCAACAAGCGCTCAATCACGCTCGACCTCAAGCACCCCAGGGGCGTCGAGGTCCTCAAGAAGCTGGTCGCGAAGTCCGACATCCTCGTCGAGAACTTCCGCCCCGACGTCAAGCACCGTCTCGGCATCGACTACGAGACCTTGAGCCAGATCAACCCTCGGCTGATCTACGCGAGCATCTCGGGCTTCGGCCAGTCGGGGCCCTACCGCGACCGGCCCGGCTACGACCAGATCGCCCAGGGCCTGGGCGGGCTGATGTCGGTCACCGGGCTGCCCGGCCAGGGACCGGTGCGCGTGGGCATTCCCGTCGCCGACCTCACGGCCGGCATGTTCCTGGCGCACGGCGTCCTTGTGGCGCTGCTGGAGCGGGAGCGGTCGGGCAAGGGCCAGTGGGTGCACACCTCGCTGCTCGAGGCGATGGTGCGGATGCTCGACTTCCAGACCACGCGCTGGCTCATCGGCAAGGAGATCCCGCCGCAGGCCGGCAACGACCACCCGACCGGCATCCCGACCGGCGTGTTCAAGACGGCCGACGGCCACATGAACATCGCCGCCTCCGGCCAGCACATGTACCGCCGCCTGTGCGAGGCGCTCGACGTCCGGCACCTCATCGACGACCCGCGCTTCAAGACGCCGCAGGACCGCTCGAAGAACCGTCTGGACTGCAACGCCGAGCTGGAAAAGGCGACCGTCACCCGGACCAGCGCCGAGTGGGTCGAGATCCTCAACAAGGCGGGCGTGCCGTGCGGCCCCATCCTCAACGTGAAGGAAGTCTTCGAGGACGAGCAGATCCGCCACCTGAAGCTCGCCACCAAGATCCAGCACCCGCGCCTGGGCGAGCAGACCGTGCAGAACCTGCCCGTCACGCTCTCGCGCACGCCGGGGGCAGTCGTCAGCGCGTCGCCGGACCTCGGAGAGCACACCGACGAGGTGCTGGGCGAGCTGGGCTACTCGAAGGAGGAGATCGCCGCCCTGCGCCGCGACGGCGCCGTGTAGCCCTCCTCTCCTGACTGCCGGCGCATGCCACACGTCGGCCAGCGTCTCAAGCGACGCGAGGACGAGCGCCTGCTGCGAGGCCGCGGCAGCTACGTCGCCGACGTTCAGCGTTTCCGGGCCCTGCACCTCGCCGTCGTGCGAAGCCCGTACCCCCACGCCCGTATCGGGACCATCGACGTGGCCGGGGCGCGTGCCTGCCCGGGCGTGGTGGACGTCGTCACCTTCGCGGACGTGCCGGCGCTGGCGCGCGCCATCCCGATGCGCCTGGCCGAGCGCGGCCAGATGAGCCGCTACCTGCAGCGGGCGCTCGCCGGCGACAAGGTCCGCTACGTCGGCGAGCCGGTCGCCGCCGTCGTGGCCGACGACCGCTACCGGGCCGAGGACGCGCTGGCCGCCGTGGAGGTGACGTACGATCCGCTCCCCGCGCTCGTGAACACGCGGGCCGCCGCCGAGCCCGGGGCCCCGTTGCTGTTCGAGTCGGAAGGGACGAACACCGTCGCCGCCTACACCGTGGCCTGCGGCGACATCGATCGCGCGCTGCGCGATGCCGATCTCGTCCTGCGCGAGACGTTCTACGTGCAGCGACACTCGGCGGTCCCGCTGGAGACGCGCGGCGCCCTGGCCGAGTGGGACGCGGGCCGGGGCGTGCTCAGCATGTGGGGCATGACGAAGGCCCCCCACGTCAATCGCCGCATCGTCGCCGAGCACGTGGGGCTGCCCGAGCACTGCGTGCACTTCTTGCAGACCGACGTAGGTGGCGCCTTCGGCGTGCGGGGCGAGGTGTACCCGGAGGATCTCCTCGTCGCTCTGCTGGCGCTGCGCACTGGCCGGCCCGTGCGCTGGATCGAGGACCGCCGCGAGCACCTGCAGGCCGCCAACCACTCGCGCGAGCAGCACCACGACATCACCCTCGGCGTGCGCCGCGACGGGACCATCCTCGGCATCCACGACCGGTTCTGGAACGACATGGGCGCCTACGTGCGGACCCACGGCGCCACCGCGCCCGACAACACGGCCGGCTACATTCCCGGGCCCTACCGTGTTCCGAACTACCGCGCCGAGGTCATCTGCGTGGTGACGAACAAGACGCCGGCCGGCACCTACCGGGCACCCGGGCGGTTCGAGGCGACCTTCGTGCGCGAGCGCATCGTGGACATGGCGGCGCGGGCGCTCGCCCTGGATCCCGCCGAGATCCGGCGGCGCAACTTCATCCCACCGGAGGCGATGCCCTACGACCTCGGCACCACCACCCACGGCAGCGGCGTCGTGTACGACAGCGGCGACTACCCGCGGCTCTTCGACTGGGCGCTCGGTCGCGTCGGCTACGACGGGCTCCGCGCGACGCAGGCGGAGGCGCGTCGGGCCGGACGCCGCCACGGCATCGGCCTGGCCTACGTCGTGGAGAAGTCCGGGCTCGGTCCCTGGGAGTCCGCGCGCGTGCTGGTGGACGGCAGCGGAAAGGTCGCCGTGTATTCCGGAATCCCCTCGGTGGGCCAGGGCGTGGAGACGGTGTTCGCGCAGGTGTGCGCCGACGTCCTCGGCGTGCGCTACGAGGACGTGACCGTCCGCGCCGGGGACACCGAGGCGCTCCCGGACAGCGTCGGCGCCTTCGGCAGCCGCGGAACCGTCCTGGGTGGCAACGCCGTGCTGGGGGCCGCCGAGCGCGTGCGCGACAAGATCCTCGCGGTGGCGGCCCGCGAGCTGGAGGCCCACCCCGCCGACCTCGAGCTCCGCGACGGAGCCGTCCACGTGCGCGGGGTGGCCGATCGCGCGCTCGCACTGCGCGAGGTCGCGCGCGCCGCCGGCACCGCCCGCGCCCTCGCCGCCGGCCTGACGCCGGGCCTCGAGGCGCTGCACTATCACCGGCAGACGAGGATGACGTACGGCCACGGCCTGCACCTGGCCGTCGTCGAGATCGACGAGGACACCGGCGTGGCGCGCATCCTGCGCTACGTCGTCGTGTACGACGTCGGCCGATCGATCAACCCGATGCTCGTCGAGGGCCAGCTCGTGGGCGGTCTCGCCCAGGGTCTGGGTGCCGCGCTCCACGAGGAGCTCGCCTACGACGACGCCGGCCAGCTCACCGCCGGCACGCTGATGGAATACCACCTGCCGGTGGCCGCCGACCTGCCCCCCCTGGAGCTGTTCGTGCGCGAGGACGATCCCTCGCCGACCAACCCGCTCGGTGTCAAGGGCGCCGGCGAGGACGGCATCGTGGCCGCCGGCGCCGCCGTCGCCAACGCGGTGGCCGACGCCCTGGCCCCGCTCGGCGTCGAGGTGCGAGCACTACCGTTACGGCCGTGCCGCCTGCGCCAGCTGATCGGTGCTGCTTCGTCCGATTAGATCCCTCGCCCGGATGTCGGATTCGCGTCGGGTAGACTTGGGCCCTCGGAGGAGCGTCGATGCCAATCCCCAGGCAACCGTACGAGCCGGACCGCGAGGGGCCGCTTCGCGGCGTCCGCGTACTCGACTTCTCGCGGCTCGTCGCCGGCAACATGCTGAGCCTGCAGCTCGCCGACTTCGGGGCCGAGGTCGTGAAGGTCGAGTCCCCGGGACGCGGCGACACGCTGCGGGACTGGCGCGAGGCCGGCGTGAGCGTGCACTGGAAGGTCTACGCGCGGAACAAGAAGAGCATCACGCTGGACCTCAAGGCGCCGGAGGCTCCCGGCATCGTCCTCGACCTCGTCGCCCACTTCGACGTGCTGATCGAGAGCTTCCGGTATCGCTACCTCGAGCGGCTGGGCGTGGGCCCCGACGCGCTGCTGGAGCGCAACCCGCGGCTCGTCGTCGTGCGCGTCTCCGGCTTCGGGCAGACGGGCCCGTACGCCCGGCGGCCCGGCTTCGGCACGCTGGTGGAGGCCATGTCGGGATTCGCCGCTCGCAACGGGTTCGAGGACCGCGAGCCGGTGCTGCCGCCCCTCGCCCTGGCCGACATGATCGCCGGGCTGTCGGGTGCCATGGCGACGGTGATCGCCGTGCGCAACGTCGAGGTCAACGGCGGACGCGGCCAGGTGATCGACGTCAGCCTGCTCGAGTCGATCTTCTCGATCCTCGGGCCGGAGGCGGCGATCTACAAGCTGACCCGGAAGGTCCGCCGGCGGGTGGGCAGCGCCTCCGAGGGCACCTCGCCCCGCAACGTCTACGCCACGCGCGACGGCGGCTGGGTGGCGATCTCGGCGTCGACGCAGGCCATGACCGAGCGGCTGTTCCGCGCGATCGGCCGCGACGACCTGAACCAGAACCCGGCGTTCAAGACGAACAACGAGCGCGTGAAGCGCCGGGCCGAGGTCGACGCCATCGTCGGCGACTTCATCAAGGCCCGTACCCTGGTCGAGGCCATCGAGTTCTTCGAGCGGGCCGAGGTGACGGCGGCGCCCGTCTACGACATCGGGCAGTTCCTCGACGACCCCCACGTGCAGGAGCGCGGCATCGTGGTCGAGGCGCCCGACGCCGAGATGGGCGAGGTCCCGATGCACGCGGTGCTCCCCCGCCTCAGCGGCACCCCGGGCGGCCTGCGCCGCCCGGCGCCGGCGATCGGTCAGCACACCCGCGAGATCTTCGCCCGCATCGGCTACTCCGACGAGCGCATCGACGCGCTCGCGCAGAAAGGCGTCATCTGACCATGACCATCGCGCGCGCCCGCCGCTCGTCGCTGATCCTGCCCGTGAACGTCCCCCGCTTCGTCGAGAAGGCCTACACGCGCGGCGCCGACGCCGTCGTGCTCGACCTCGAGGACTCGGTGCCCGCGCAGGAGAAGACCTCCGCCCGCGCGCTCGTCCGCGAGGCGCTGGCCGTGGCCGGCCGCGGCGGCGCCGAGGTGCTGGTGCGGGTGAACAACGACCCGTCCCTGCTCGCCGACGACATCGCCGCCGCCGTGCACCCCGGGCTCGACGGTCTGGCGATTCCCAAGGCCGAGTCGGCCGCGCACATCCGCGAGATCGTCGCGCGGATCGAGGCGCTCGAGCACGCGCGGGGGCTCGCCCCCGGGCACCTGCGGCTGTCGCTCGCCGTCGAGACGCCGCGCGGGCTGCTGGCCGTCGAGGAGATCGCCACCGCCAGCGACCGCATCGCCACGATGAGCATCGGCGTCGAGGACTTCTGCCTGGAGCTGGGCGTCGAGCCCTCGGCCGACGGCCTCGAGCTGATGTACCCGGTGGCTCGCCTGGTGACGGTGTGCAAGGCGGTCGGCGTCCAGCCCACCGGTCTGGTCGGCAGCATCGCCGGCTTTCGCGATCTCGCGACGTTCGAGCGCGCCGCCGTGCGCGCCCGTCAGCTCGGCTGCGAGGGCGCCGGCTGCATCCATCCCGACCAGGTGACCGTGCTCAACCGCGTGTTCACGCCCGACCGCGGCCGGGTGGAGCACGCGCGCCGGGTCGTCGACGTCTTCGAGGAGGGCGTGCGCATGGGCACCGCGTCCGTCAATCTCGACGGCGCCATGGTCGACGTGCCCGTCTACCGCCGCGCGCAGGTCCTCCTGGCCCGGGCCCGCGCGGTGGAGGAGACCGAACGCCGCAAGGCCGAGGCGCTCGCCCGGCGCTGAGACCGTTCAGCCGGCGTCACTCAGCTCACCATCGCGAAGGTGCGCTCGATGTTGGCCGCCAGGCCGGCCCGCCACGGGCGATAGTCGCCGTAGGCGGAGAACGGCCGTTCGTACACCGGCGCCAGCGCGGCGGTCACGCGCTGCTTGACCTCGTCGAGCGTGGCGCCGGTGGCGGACTCGCGGCGGACGGCCTCGACCATGTCGTGGACGTACCCGCGGAAGGTGCGGAGCCAGTCGCGGCCGGCGACGTCACCGTGGCCCATGATGATGTGCGTGAAGTCGAGCTGAGCCAGGCGGTCGAGGGTGGCCGCCCAGTCTTCCGGATAGCCGTCGCCCATGTACGGTGTCCAGCCGATGACCGCGTCGCCGGTGATGACGACCTTCTCCCGGGGCAGGTACACGAACACGTCGCCCTCGGTGTGAGCCCGGCCCAGGTGCAGCAGGTGGATCTCGCGGTCGCGCCGGTAGAGCGTCATCGTCCGCTCGAACGCGAGCGTCGGCAGCGCCGGCTTCAACGCCGTCACCTCGGCCAGGTAGGCCTCGGCCAGGCGCAGGTCGCGCTCCAGAGTCGGGCGCCGCTCGGGCGACGCCGCCGCGAGGTCGGCGCGCAGCTTGACGATCTCGGCGGGCACCGTGCGCACGTGGTCCTGGATGCGCTTGAGCCCCTTGCGGACCATCGCCTCGCGGGTGAGCTGGTTGGTCACGACCTCCGCGCCCGGATAGGCGGCCGGGTACACCTCGTTGCCGTGCCAGTGATCCCAGTGGAAGTGCGTGTTCACCACGAACCGCACCGGCTTGCGGGTCAGCTCGCGCAGGCGCTGCACGATGACCCGCGCCGCCGAGGGCTTGGAGTGCGTGTCCACCACCGTCACCCCGTCGTCGTCCTCGATGATGGCCGTGTTGCAGTTCACCTTGTAGGCCGGCGCCGCCACCGCCGCCCACACTCCGTCGGCGACCTTCTTGACGTCGAACGTCGCATCGCCCGCATCCCGTCCCTCGTGCGCGCAGCAATCCATGTCAGTCTCCCCGACCCGCGACGTGCGCGGGCCGCCGCGACCGTGTCCCGAGGGTGAAGAGCGCCCAGCTCACCAGCACCGCCAGCGGGGCGGCACCGAACGGCACCGTGTACGACCCGGTGACGTCGTACACGAACCCGGCCGCGGCCGGCCCCAGCGCCGCGCCCGTCCGCCACCCGAGGTTGAGGATGCCCATGATGCCGCCGATGGCCCGCAACCCGAACACGTCGGGAATGATCCGCGTGATCATCGTGTCCGCCGCCGCGAAGCCGGCGCCGAACAGACCCAGGCCGAGCATCAGGAGCTCCTGGGACGGCAGCCAGAGCAGCGCCGCCAGCGCCACGATCTGCAGTGCGAAGCCGATGCGCAGCGTGGTGTGAGCGCCCAGGCGGTCCGACACCGCCCCCGAGAGCAGGCGCCCGCTCACCGACCCCACGCCGTACGCGCTGAGCGCCAGCGAGGCGGCAGCCAGGCTGATCCCCTGATCCCGCGCGAACGGCACCACGTGGACCGAGATCATGAGGGCCAGTCCGCCGAGCAGAAACCAGGCGACGTTGATGAGCCACTGCCGCGGATCGGCCAGCGCCTCGCGTAGCGTGACGCCCTCGATCGCGGCCGGCGGCCCGCGGCGCCTGACGCCGTGAGGCGGGGCGAGCGGGGCCGCCTCGGCCGGGCGGGGCAACCGGACCGTGACCGCGGCCAGCAGGGTCATGAGCCCGCTGCCGACGCCCAGCAGCGCGTAGGCGATACGCCAGCCGACGGCCGTGATGAGCGCCGCCGCCAGCGGCCCCGCCGAGATGTACCCGAGGCTGAAGCCGACCAGCACGAGGGCCAGCGCGAGCCCGCGCCGCGCCTCGAACCAGTGCGTCACCGTCGCCGCCGACAGCAAGTAGAAGCTCGACATGCCGACGCCGCCCAGCACGCCCACGAACAGGTAGAGCTGCCACAGCGCCTCGACCGTGGCCACCAGCGCGAAGGCCGCGCCGGCCAGCGCGACGGTGACCATCAGCATC
>JBKOZA010000513.1:0-4664 GCA_046725675.1 Candidatus Methylomirabilota bacterium | reverse complement strand
CCGCGCCGGTAGTCGTCGTCGTCCATGGCCGGCAAGTCGTCGTGGATGAGCGAGTAGGCGTGGATCAGCTCGAGCGCGCAGGCGGTGTCGAGCACCGTGTCGGCGCGACCGGCGACCGCCTCGGCGCCGGCGATGACGAGGATCGGGCGCAGCCGCTTGCCGGGCGCCAGCACGCTGTAGCGCATCGCCCGGTGGATGGTGACGGGCTCGGCCGTCTCCGGCGGCAGCACCCGGTCGAGGGCGTCGTCGACGGTGACGCGCCGGGCGTCGAGGTATGCCTTGAGATCCACTACGCCTCGTCCTCCGTCTGGAAGACGAAGGGGGTGGTGGTGGTGACGCCGCTCTCGTCCTTGACGAGCATCTCGATGCGGCGCTCGGCGTCGTCCAGGTAGCGCGCGCAGTGGCGGGCCAGCGCGATGCCCTCCTCGAAGACCTTCAGCGACTCCTCCAGCGGCAGGTTCCCCGCCTCCAGCGCCGCCACGACCTGCTCGAGGCGGGCCAGGCAATCTTCAAACTTGAGGTCGGTCATCGTGCTCCCTGGTCGCGTCGACGCGACAGTCGAGACTTCCCTCGTGCAGCAGCACGTGCACCTCGCCGCCGGCGCGCACCTCGCGCCAACTCCGCACGATGCGCCGGGACGGCGTGAGCGTCAAGCTGTACCCCCGGCCGAGGACCGCCAGCGGCGACAGGGAGTCCAGGCGGCCGGCGGCGGCGCCGAGGCGGTGACGCGCGCGGTCGACGCCGCGCCGGACACCACGCCCCAGCCGGCCTTCCAGGTCGGTGAGCGCGCGGCGGCCGTGGAGCGTGCGGGCGACGGGACTGAGCCCCCGCAGACCGCGCTCGGCCAGCTCCACGCGGTGTCCGGCCCGGGCGATCGCGGCCAGCGCAGCCTGCCGCAGGCGGGCGCGGGCGTCATCGAGCCGGCGCTCGAGGTCGTGCAGCGGCCGACCGGGATCCGTCAGCACCCGGCGACCGCGCGCGCGCTCCAGCCGGTCGCGCTGGCCGGCGAGCACGCGGCCGATGCTCCGCCGCAGCCGCCCGGTCAGATCCGCGAGGCTGTCGACGACGGCCCGCTTCTCCTTGACGACCAGCTCGGCCGCGTTGGAGGGCGTGGCGGCGCGTAAGTCGGCCACGAAGTCGGCGATCGTGAAGTCGACCTCGTGGCCGACGGCGGAGATCACCGGGATCTTCGACACGGCGATCGTGCGGGCGAGCATCTCGTCGTTGAAGGCCCACAGATCCTCGAGCGAGCCGCCGCCCCGGCCGACGATGATGACGTCGATGCCGCCCAGCGCGTTGAGCTCGCGAATGCCCTGAGCGACCTCGGCCGCCGCGCCGTCGCCCTGCACGCGGGCCGGCGCCACCACGATGTGGATCTCGCCGAAGCGACGGCCGATCACGCGCAGCATGTCGCGCAGGGCGGCGCCGCTGGGCGAGGTCACGATGCCGATCTTGCGAGGGAAGCGCGGCAGGGGCCGCTTGCGGCGCGCGTCGAAGAGCCCCTCGCGCGTCAGCCGCTCCTTGAGCTGCTCGAAGGCCAGCTGCAGGGCGCCGAGCCCGCGCGGCTCCAGCAGCTCGACCACCAGCTGGTACTCGCCGCGCTGGGCGTAAATCTCCACCGCCCCGAACGCCATCACGTGCAGCCCGTCCTTGGGCTCGAACCGCACCCGCCGCGTCCGGGTCCGGAACAGCACACATCTGAGCTGCGCCCCCTCGTCCTTCAGCGTGAAGTACGCGTGCCCCGAGCCATACACCTTGAAATTCGAGATCTCCCCCTCGACCCAGACCGCCGGGAACCGCTCCTCCATCACCGCCGCAAGCTGCTGCGACAGCGCCGAAACGGTCAGCACGCGACGCTCAACACTCACTGAAATACGCCTGCGCAGAGTGAATCGTCGCGTTCGAGCGCGGGCTTTGCCCGCGCCCCTCCTGGGGGGAGGCAGCGAGGAGCGCGCCTCAAGGCGCGCGACGAGCGTCGGAAGGGGGGCGAAGCCCCCCTCCGAGCTGAAGCTCGGCAGCCCGCAAGGTATTCCGCAGCAGCATGGCCCGGGTCATCGGGCCGACGCCGCCGGGAACGGGGGTGACGTGGGCGTGCTGGCTCACGGACGGAAAGTCGACGTCGCCCACCCACTGGCCCGAGGGCAGCTTGGTGTTGCCGACGTCGATGACCCAGGCGCCAGGCTTCACCATGCCGGCGGTGATCATGCCGGCGCGGCCGGCGGCCACGCACAGCACCTCCGCGCGGCGCGTGTGCTCGGCGAGGTCGCGCGTGCGCGTGTGACACATCGTGACCGTGGCGTGCCGGGCCAGCAGCAGCTGCGAGAGCGGCTTGCCGACGATCCGCGAGCGGCCCACCATCACCGCCTCGGCGCCCTCCAGCTTGACGCCGTAGTGCTCGAGGATCGCCAGACACCCGGCCGGCGTGCACGGTACGACGGTCGGCGACCCGGCCAGGAGCCGCCCGAGGTTCACCGGGTGGATGCCGTCGACGTCCTTGGCCGGGGCGATCCGCGCGATCACCTCGTCCTCGTCGATGCCAGCGGGCAGCGGCAGCTGCGGGAGGATGCCATGGACGGCGGGATCGGCGTTCAGCCGGTCGATGAGGTCGAGCAGCGCCGCGCGATCGAGGCCGTCGGGATACACGTGGTCAGGCGAGGTGATGCCGACCGAGGCCGCCATGCGCTTCTTGCTGCGCACGTAGAGCGCCGAGGCCGGGTCGGACCCGAGGAGCAGCACGGCCAGCGTGGGCGCCACGCCGTGGCGCTCGCGCAGCCGGGCGACACCCGCCCGCACCTCGGCAAGCGTCTTCTCGGCGACGACGTTGCCGTCCAGGATCATCGGCCGGGTCGGGTCAACGCGCCGGGTGGATCACGCCGGCACCCGCAGCCGGCGGATGTCGGAGGCACGTCCGGTCTCGGGGTCGACGACGATGATCACGCCGTGCAGCGCCGCCGGACCCTTGGCGGGCTCGAACCGCAGGGGCATCTGGCTCAGGAACCGCTGCAGGATGAGATCGCGGTCGACGCCGATCACGCCGTCGGTGGGGCCCGTCATGCCGAGGTCGGTGATGTACGCGGTCCCGCCCGGGAGTACGCGCTCGTCGGCGGTCTGCACGTGACGGTGGGTGCCGACCACGGCGCTCACCCGGCCGTCGAGATACCAGCCGAGGGCGACCGATTCGCTCGTCGCCTCGCAGTGGGCGTCGACCAGCACGATCGGCGTGTCCTTGCGCAGCTCGGGCACGATCTCGTCGGCCTTGCGGAACGGACAGTCGATCGGGGTCATGAAGACCCGGCCCATGAGGTTGAGGACGGCCACGCGATGGGCGCCGGCCTTGATCGTCACGTGCCCGACGCCGGGCGTGCCGACCGGGAAGTTGGCCGGCCGCAGCAGCAGGTTCTCCCGGGTGATGTACTCGACGATCTCCTTCTTGTCCCAGATGTGGTTCCCCGAGGTCATCACGTCCGCGCCCTGCTCGAGGAACTGGCGGGCCATCGCCGGCGTCACCCCGAAGCCGCCGGCGGCGTTCTCGACGTTGACCACGCAGACGTCGATGGCGTGCTCCTGGCGCAGCCTCGGCAGCAGTCTGGCGATGGCGGCGCGGCCGGAATCGCCGAAGACGTCGCCGACCATCAACACGTTCAATCCGACAGCCCTTCCTACTTCGCCACTTCGACGGCGCGCGTCTCGCGGATGACGACCACCTTGATGTGACCGGGATACTGCATCTCGGCCTCGATACGCTTGGAGATGTCCTTGGCGAGCTGGTAGGCGTCGAGGTCGCTGATGATGTCGGCCTTGGTGATCACGCGCAGCTCCCGGCCGGCCTGGATGGCGTAGCACATCTCCACGCCCTTGTAGCTGAGCGCGATCTCCTCCAGCTTGGCCAGGCGCTTGATGTAGGACTCCAGCACGTCGCGGCGGGCGCCGGGCCGGGCCGCCGAGATGCCGTCGGCGGCCTCGACCAGCACCGCCTCGATCGTCTCGGCCTTCACGTCCTCGTGGCCGCACAGCGCGGCGTTGATGACCTGCGAGCTCTCGTTGTACTTCGTGAGCACCTGCAGCGACAGTTCGGGGTGGCTGCCTTCCTGCTCGTGCGTGAGCGCCTTGCCGATGTCGTGCAGCAGGCCCATGCGCTTGGCCAGCTTGGCGTCGGCGCGGATCTCGGCGGCCATCATGCCGGCCAGCCACGCGACTTCCTTGGAGTGCTGCAGGCAGTTCTGGCCGTACGACGTCCGGTACTTCATCCGGCCCACCAGCTTGACCAGCTCGGGATGGAGACCGTGGACGCCGACCTCGAAGCAGGCCTTGTCGCCCTCTTCCTTGAGGTGGACCTCCATCTCCTGCTTGACCTTGCCGACCACTTCCTCGATCCGCGCCGGGTGGATGCGCCCGTCGGCGATCAGCCGCTGCAGCGCGAGCCGGGCGATCTCCCGCCGGTAGGGATCGTAGGCGGAGATCAGCACCGCCTCCGGCGTGTCGTCGACGATGAGGTCGACGCCAGTGTGCAGCTCCAGCGCGCGGATGTTGCGGCCCTCGCGGCCGATGATGCGGCCCTTCAGATCGTCGCTGGGCAGGTCGACGACCGACACCGCCGTCTCCACGGTGTAGTCGGGCGCCAGCCGCTGGATGGTCGTGGCCAGCACCTCCTTGGCCTTCTCGCG
>JBKOZA010000512.1:0-2147 GCA_046725675.1 Candidatus Methylomirabilota bacterium | reverse complement strand
AGCCAGTACAAGATGATGTTCAAGAAGTCCAAGGCGCTGTCCGGTGGCATGCGGCCCGATCAGATCTCGCCCCAGAAGCTCAAGGAGCTGCTGGAGGAGATGGAGCGGCTGGGTCGCAAGGGCGGCTCCACGTGGCAAGGGGACGCTGCCGAGGGCATGGAGGCGATGGAGGGCGGCCAGCCCGACCGCGCAATGGAGGCGATGCAGCGCGCCCTCGAGAAGATGCGCGCCCAGGAGGAAGCCTCGCGTTCCGGCAAGAATCTCAAGGGCGGTCGCGAGAGCAGCCGTGCGGGCGCCAGCCGCGACCGGCGGGGGGCCGGCGGCGAGGGCGGCGGGCCCGACGACCAGGATTTCGGCGAGGGCGAGGGGATGCTGCCGGGCAAAGGCCGGAGCAACTCGCCGAAGGGTGAGGCTACCCAGCGCCTGCGCGGCAATCCCTACGACGTCGGGGTGGAAGGCGAATCGCGCCGCGGGCGCAAGGAAGGCTACGACACCAACATGACCGGGCGGGCCGGACAGATGGGCTCCCGGCTGCAGTACCTGGGCGTGATCGGGCAGTACCGCAAGATGATGGAGGACGCGATCGCGCGCGAGTCGGTGCCCCGCGACTTCCACGCGCAGATCAAGGACTACTTCCAAGCGCTGGACGAGCGGTAGCGCCGTGCCAACGGCCACTCGCGCGAGCTTCTTCACGCCCGAGTTCCTCGCCCAGCTCGAGCGCCTGTCGTTGCTGTCGAGGCGCACCTTCCGCGGCAGCATAAAGGGCGAGCGGCGCAGCCCTCGCCGCGGCCACAGCGTCGAGTTCGCCGACTACCGTGCCTACGGCCACGGCGACGACCTGCGCTACGTGGACTGGAACATCTACGGCCGACTCGACCGGCTGCACGTCAAGCTCTTCGTCGACGAGGAGGATCTCTGCTTGCACCTGCTCGTCGACGCCTCGTCCTCCATGGGGTTCGGGGCACCCTCCAAGCTCGACTACGCCGTCCGCCTGGCCGCCGCCCTCGGCTTCGTCGGTCTCGTCAATCACGAGCGCGTGGGCGTGGGCATCCTGCGCGAGCGCGTGGCCGAGGGCTGGCCGCCGACGCGGGGGCGCGCGCAGATCCTGCCGATGATGCACTTCCTGGCCGAGGTCCAGCCCGACGGGGGAACTCGCCTGGACGAGGGGCTCGGGAACTACGCCAAGCGGGCGCGCGAGTCGGGGCTGATCGTGGTCATCTCGGACCTGCTCGATCCGGCCGGCTACGAGCGCGGCGTTCGCGCGTTGCTCGAGCGGGGCTTCGACGTCCACCTCGTGCACCTGCTCGACCCCGAGGAGCTGAACCCCACGCTCGGCGGCGACCTGCGCCTCATCGACAGCGAGACCGGCGAGCTCCGCGACCTCACGGTGGACGCCGAGGCGCTGCGCGGGTATCGCGAGCGCGTCCGCCAGTTCCTGGAGCGGGTGGAGACGTTCTGCCGCGCCCACGAGCTCGGCTACCACCGCGTCATCACCGACACGCCCGTGGAGGCGTTCGTGGTGGCCCAGCTCCGCGGCCGGATGCTCGGATGAGCTTCCTCACGCCCCTCGCCTTCGCGGCCTTCGCCCTCTCGCTGCCCCTGGTACTGCTCTACTTCCTAAAAGTGCGGCGGCGAGAGCGCCGGGTGTCCAGCCTGCTGCTGTGGCAGGCGGAGCTGCGCGACCGCGAGGCCTCCGCGTTCTTCCAGCGGCTGCAGCGCGACCCGCTGCTCATCCTGCAGATCCTCGCCCTGCTCGCCCTCACGCTGGCGCTGGCGCGTCCGGTGGCCACGGTCATGGGCGAGGGCGCCCGCAAGGTCGTCGTCGTGCTCGACACCTCGGCTTCCATGAAGGCGCGCGACGTCAGTCCCTCGCGCTTCGACGTCGCCCGGGGTGAGGCGGCGGCGCTCGTGCGCCGGCTCGGCGAGGGCGCCGAAGTGATGGTCATCGAGGCCGGCGTGCAGCCCACGGTGACGGCCGCGCTCTCCCGCGACCGCGACCGCGCGCTGTCGGCCATCCGGGGCGCCTACGCCCGCGATCTGCCGACCCGGCTGGCGGAGGCGGTGCGCACCGCGCGGGCGCTGGTGGGGAGCGACCCGCGCGCCGAGATCCACGTCTTCACGGACGGCGCCTTTGCGCCCGGTCGGGT
>JBKOZA010000511.1:0-5207 GCA_046725675.1 Candidatus Methylomirabilota bacterium | reverse complement strand
CGCGCCGGAGATCCCGCCGGCTACTGGGTGCCCGGCCAGTTCGACAACGCCGACAACGTCGAGGCGCACTACCGGACGACCGGTCCCGAGGTGTGGGAGCAGACCGGGGGGGTGATCGGCGCCTTCGTGGCTTCCCAGGGCAGCGGCGGCACGCTCACCGGCGTCGGCCGCTTCCTGCGCGAGCACGACGGGCGGGTGCGCCTGTACGCCGTCGAGCCGGAGGAGTGCGCGCTGCTCGCGCGCCGCGAGTGGGGCCCGCACGGTATCGAGGGCATCGGCGACGGCTTCATCCCCGATAACCTCGACGTCGCCCAGCTCTCCGGCGTCATCACCACGACGACCGACGAGAGCCTCGTCATGGCCCGCCGCCTCGCCGCCGAGGAGGGGATCTTCTGCGGCATCTCGACCGGCGCCAACGTGGCGGCCGTACGGAAGCTGGCCGCCCGGCGCCCCGAGCTGACCTCGATCGTGACGATGGCCAACGACACCGGGCAGCGCTACTTCACGACGGCGCTGTGCGGCGAGGACAAGAAGGTCGACGTACCCGAGCGCGAGCATCCCCTGGACGACAAGACCCGTCGCGAGCTCGACCGCTACCAGGCCGCCTGGGAGATCCTGACCTGAACCCTCGCGAGTACGACTTCGTCGCTGCCCGACGACGGCTGGAGGCCAAGGCGAAGTCGGCGGGCGACAAGCTCACCAGCCTGGAGGACGCCGCCGCTCGCGTGCAGACCGGAGACCATGTCGTCGCCGGCGGCTGCCTGTTCACGCGCACCCCGATGGCGCTGGTGCGCGAGATCCTTCGCCAGCGCCGCACGGGCCTGACGCTCGGGCGCAACCTGATGTGCACCGAGGGCGAGCTGATGATGGCCGCCGGTGCGGTGCAGCGCGTCGTCACCGCCTGGATGTCGATCGGCCTGCCGTGGGGCGTGTCGAAGGTCATGCGCCACTACGTCGAGGCCGGCCAGGTCGCCCTCGAGGAGTGGAGTCATCTCGCCTTCGGCCTGCGATTCCGCGCGGCTGGCATGGGAGTGCCCTTCCTCCCCGCGCTGACCATGCTCGGCTCCGACCTCATGGGCGTCGGCGGCATGAAGACGATCCAGGACCCGTACACGGGCGAGACGCTGGCCGCCGTGCCCGCGTTCTTCGCCGACGTGGCGCTGCTGCACGTCAGCCGCGCCGATCGCTTCGGTAATTGCCAGATCGACGGCTACCCCCACATGGACGCCGACATGGCGAGAGCGGCGGCGACGGTGCTGGTCACGACGGAAGAGCTGGTGACCGAGGAGGAGATCCGCCGCCGCCCCGACCGCACGGTGATCCCCGGCTTCCTCGTGGACGCCCTGGTCCTGCAGCCGTTCGGCGCCTACCCGCACGAGGTGTGGGGCCGCTACCACGCGGACTTCGAGCACTTCTCCGCCTACACCGCCGACATCGACGCCCGGGGGGTCGCGACTGCCGTCGGGGATTACCTCGCCCGTTACGTGCACGCGCCGGCGACGTTCGAGGACTATCTCGAGCTGTTCGGCGGCGAGCGACTCAAGCGCGCCCAGGACGCCGCCCGCGAGCTGGTGCCCCTCTCGGAGGGAGCGTAGGTGACGGCCACGGCGTCCGAGCTGCTGGCGGTCATGGGCTGCCGGCAGCTTCGGGACGACACCACGGTGTTCGCCGGCGTGGGCGTGCCGTTGCTGGCGGCGGCGCTCGCCCAGCAGCGGCACGCGCCGAAGCTGACGATGGTGATCGAGGGCGGGATCATCGGCCCGCAGATCCGGCCGGGGCGGCTGCCGATCTCGACCAACGAGATGCGCGCCGCCCACCGGGCCCAGATGCTGCCCGGCATCACCGACACCTTCCTGTTCGCCCAGCGGGGCTTCCTCGACTACGGCTTCATGGGCGGGGCCCAGATCGACCAGCACGGCAACATCAACACGAGCGTGGTCGGCGCCGACTACTGGAAGCCCAGGGTCCGACTGCCGGGCAGCGGCGGCGCCAACGACATCGCCTCGCTGTGTCGCGAGGTCATCATCCTGACCGTTCACGAGAAGCGCCGCTTCGTTCCCCGCGTCGACTTCGTCACGAGCCCAGCCTGGCTCGGTGGCGACGGCGCCCGCCGGCGCGCCGGCCTGCTCTTCGGCGGCGTCTCGCGCGTGGTGACGACGCTCGGGATCTTCGGCTTCGATCCCGACAGCAAGCGCATGCGGGTCGAGGCCCTGCACCCGGGCGTCGCGCTCGACCGGGTGCGAGCCGAGACCGGCTTCGAGCTGCTGACGGCACCCGCCGTCGCGGTCACCGAGCCGCCTGCCGACGACGAGCTCGCGATGCTGCGGGCGCTCGACCCCGAGCGCCGGTTCCTGGGATAGCCCTCGTGCCCGTGCACTTCGGACTGGCCATCAAGAACTTCGTCGGTCCCGCCGAGACGCCCGACATCGACGAACTCTACCGCTACGCCGCCCGGGCCGAGGCCCTCGGTTTCGAGTCGCTGTGGGCGTGGGACCACGTCATCCTCGGCGTCGAGCCGTCGTTCCCCATCCTCGACGCGGTCGGCACCCTCACCGCCATCGCCGCCCGCACGTCGACCATCAGGCTCGGCACCGGCGTGCTGGTGCTGCCCCTGCGCAACCCCACCGTGGCCGCCAAGGCGATCGGCACCCTCGACGTCGTCAGCAAGGGGCGGCTGATCCTGGGCGTTGCCGCCGGCTGGTATGCTCGGGAGTTCGACGCCGTCGGCGTCCCGTTCAAGCAGCGCGGCCGTCTGTTCGAGCGTAACTTCGAGATTCTCACCCGCCTGTGGACCGAGGACCGCGTGACGCTGCAGGCCGACGAGTTCAACCTGCGCGACGCCGTGATGCGCCCGCCGACCGTCCAGCGCCCGCGGCCGCCGATCCTCATCGGCGGTTACGTCGACGCCGTGCTCAAGCGGGTGGCGACCCGGGCCGACGGCTGGTTGACGTACTTCTACACGCCGGAGAGCTACCGGCGAGGGTGGGAGAAGATCGAGGGGTTCGCCCGCGCGGCCGGCCGGGACCCCGCCGCCCTGACCGGCACCAACCAGCTCGCGATCCTGATCGGCGCCTCCCGCGCCGAGACCGAGGCGCCCATGCGCCACTGGCTGCAGACCGAGTGGGACGTGGCCGCTTGGAGCGAGTCGACCATCGAGCACGCGATCCGCGGCAGCGCCAAGGAGTGTATCGAGCAGCTCCGGGCCCACGTGGCCTCCGGCGTCCACCGCATCATCCTGATCCCCTATCGCTATCAGCCCGAGCAGGTCGAGCTCATCGCCCGGGAGGTCCTGCCGGCCCTGCGCTGACGCCGGCGAGCCCACCCGCCGTGCTACGGTGGTGCGATACCAGGGGCTAGCGAGACGACGTGAGCACCAACATCGTGCCGCAGGATCGGTGGTCGCGTTGGCTGCGGGAGAGCCGGTTCGGGGGCGGCGCCGACTACGCGAAGGAGTATCTCGACAAGCTCCGGGAGGTGCGCGACCGCGTCCTCGACCACCGCCTCAAGCTCGGGGACGGCGCGGTGCTCCTCGACGTGGGGGCCGGCGACGGTCTCATCGGCTTCGGGGTCCTGGACCGGGTGGGCCCGACGGGACGGGTGATCTTCAGCGACGTCTCCCGGTCGCTGCTCGAGCATTGCCGTTCGCTGGCGGCCCAGCTGGCCGTGAGCGAACGCTGCGAGTTCCTGGAGGCCCGGGCCGAGGATCTCCGGCCGGTCGCCGACGATACCGTCGACGCGGTGACTACGCGCTCGGTCCTGATCTACGTGGCCGACAAGGCCTCGGCGTTTTGCCGCCTCCGCGACTTCTACCGGCGGCTGCAGCCCCCGGACTCCGATTCGATGCTCGATTTCGACGAGCACCGTCTCGTCGCGCTGTGCGAGGCGGCGGGCTTCGTGGACATCCATCTCGCCCTGCACATCTTCGTGCGGCCGGCCACGCCCCAGCCGTGGGACCGGGCGATCTCGATCCCCGGTAACCCGAACATCCCCTCGCCGCGCGAGGCGATGGCCCAGATCTTCACGCCCGAGGAGGCGGCCCGGTACGAGGCGCACGTGCGGCCTCGGGTCGAGGCCGGTCACGGTGTGGTGCGGGAAGCCGTCGCCTACCTGGCCGCGACGAAGCCCGAACGCCTCGCGCCGATGCCGGCGGGGCGCGACGGCCCATGACCATGGGGCAGCGCCTCAGCCTTCTCTGGCGGCGCTTCTCCCCGCTCGAGGACCGGCTCTTGGCGGCCGTGCGGAACGTCCTCCCCGCCGCCGCGGTATCGATCTTCGACGAGCAAGTGCGGGCCATCGCCCACGTCCAGCGCCTGCCCGGCTGGACGGAGATCGACTACTACCCGCGCCGCCGTGGCAGGGTGGACTGGGCGAGCGTTCCGCTCTTTCCGCGGCGCGGAGAGTTCCCGCTGGCGCGCGTCGGCTTCGCGGTCGAGCGCCGTCGCTATCGCGCCACGCTCGGCTGTGTCGCCGGACACATCTTCGACTTCGGGATCACGCCGGGTCCCCAGCGGATCGCGTTCGCCGACTGGGACTCGCCGCCGACCGCGGATCTCCTGTCCGATCCCTTCCGCACCGACGCAGAATCCGGTCACGAGATACCCGCCGCCTGGCGGAGCGTCCTGGGGCGGGCCGCCGCGCCGGCCGTCGCCACCGGCTGGGTGCTCCACGACGCTCGGACCGTCCGTCTGGTCACCCTCGAGGAAGGGCAATTCCTCGTTCTCGCCGAGCGCGGTGCAGACGAGTTCATCCTCCACCGCGTCGAGCCCCCCTCGGATGTCATGTTCCGGCTGGCCTCGCACGACGGGACGCCCGAGCCGATCCGGGGCGACGTTGCCGTCATCCTCCAGAGAGCATGACGATTCGACCCGTCACCGCCGACGACCATCCCTGGGTACGCCAGGTCGTCGGCGACGCCTTCGTATCTCCGCGAATCGTCTCCCGAGGCGTTCTGCACGTGGCCACCGACTTGCCGGGGTTCGTGGCCGAGGAGGACGGCGCCCGTGTCGGGTTGCTCCTGTACCAGCTGGAGGCGCTCGATTTCGAGGTCGTCGTCCTCCTCTCGCTCCGGGAGGGCGCCCGCGTCGCCACCCGCTTGATCGATCACGCGGCCCGGATCGCCCGCGAGACCGCGTGCCGTCGGATGTGGCTCGTCACGACGAACGATAATCTGGCCGCGATCGCGTTCTACCGCGCCCGGGGCTGGCGAC
>JBKOZA010000510.1:0-9398 GCA_046725675.1 Candidatus Methylomirabilota bacterium | reverse complement strand
CGGTCTCACGGCGAAGGACGTGGACGGGATGCTCGACTACCAGGGGGGCGACTCCACGCTGGCGCCCCACGTCGCGCCCGACCTCGGCATCCGCACGAACTTCTACATGGACGTCATGGGCGGCGGCTCGTCCACCGAGGCGCTGGTCGGCCTCGCCATGGGCGCCATCGAGGCCGGGATGTGCAAGGCCGTCGCGATTTACCGCTCGATGAACGGCTACTCCGAGTTCCGCATCGGGGGCACCGGCGCCCGGGCCGCCCAGCCGGTGCGCGGCCTCGACCTCGCCCAGGTGCCGTTCGGCATGCGCAGCGCCGGCCAGAACTTCGCCCTCACCTTCATGCGCCACATGTACGACTACGGCACGACCTCCGAGCAGGTGGCCCACGTCAAGGTCGCGCACAGCAAGCACGCCTCCCAGAACCCCAAGGCGCTGCTCAAAGAGCGCGTGACCGTACAGGACGTCGTGAACTCGCGCTGGATCGTCAAGCCGCTGCACCTGCTCGACTGCTGCCTGGAGACCGACAACGCCACCTGCATCATCGTGACGTCGGCCGAGCGCGCGCGCGACTGCCGTCACCGGCCCGTGCACATCATGGGCGTGGCCGGTCGCGTGTCCAAGCCGCGCCTGGACTTCCACTGGGCGCACGGCCCCATCAGCCGGGTGGCCGGCTACTACGCCAAGGACATCGTCTTCCCTCAGGCCGGCATCAGCCCCGAGGACGTGGACGTCACGGGCTCGTACGACGCGTTCACCTTCACGACCATGCTGCAGCTGGAAGAATATGGGTTCTGCAAGAAGGGCGAGGGCGGCGTGTACGTGTCGAGCGGTATCATCGAGCTGGGCGGCAAGCGGCCCAACAACACCTCCGGCGGCCACCTGTGCGAGGGCTACACCCACGGCATGTCGATGGTGATCGAGAACGTCCGCCAGCTCCGCGGCACCGTGGACGACTACTGCCCCCGGGGCACCGAGGGGGTGCACACCTACGACTACTCGCCGGGCCGCTGCCGGCAGGTGAAGGACGCGAAGATCACCATGAACCTCGGGTGGGCGATGCCGCCGCTGGGGTCGGCGCTGATCATGCGGCGATGATCGACGTCCGGGCGATCACCTTCGACACCTACGGCACCCTGGTGGACTGGCGGACGAGCGTCCTCGAGGAGCTGCGGGCCTTCGGCGACGCGCGGGGCGTTCGGCTCGACTGGCCCGCCTTCCTCGACGAGTGGAAGGCCTGCTACCGATCCGGCATGGACGCCGTCAACCGGGGTAGCCGGCCGTGGGTCACGATCGACGCGCTCTATCGCGAGCGCCTCGCGGAGCTGCTGGCCGCGCGCGGTCTCGAGGTCGGCGACGGCGAGCTGGACCACCTGAATCGCGTCTGGCAGAGGCTGCGACCCTGGCCCGACGTCGTGGCGGGTTTGCATCGTCTCCGGCCGCGCCACGTGATCGCGCCCCTGTCCAACGCGAGCTTCGCCGGCATGGTGCATCTGGCTCGGTTCGCCGGCCTGCCGTGGGATTGCGTCATCACCGCCGAGAACGCCCGGTGCTACAAGCCTCACCCCGAGGTCTACCGGACCGCGCTGGCGCTGCTCGGGTTGCCGCCCGAGCAGGTGCTCATGGCCGCCGCCCACAACTACGACCTGGCGGCGGCGCAGGCCCTCGGGATGCGGACGGCGTTCGTCCCGCGCCCGCTCGAGTACGGTCCCGGGCAGACGACCGACCTCGTCCCGACCGGCAAGTGGGACATCGTCGTCGACGACGTGCGTGAGCTGGCCGCCGCCCTCGGTACCTGAAACCCGACCGCCAGGAGAGATCGAGATGCCCCAGCCGGTGAGCTATCGCGGGATGTCGCTGATCGTGCCCGACAACGACAGCGAGTGGAACGAGTACTTCGCCCACGCGCGGCAGCACAAGCTCATGGTGCGCGCGTGCACGGCGTGCGGCCTCATGCGCTATCCGCCGACGCACGCCTGTCCGTGGTGCATGGAGCTCGGCTGGGCCTGGAAGGAGGTCAGCGGGCGGGGCACGATCCACTCCTACGAGGTCGTCATGCACGCGATCCAGCCCGGCTTCAAGGACATCACGCCCTACACGGTCGTGCTGGTCGAGCTCGACGAGCAGCGCGGCCAGCCCACGCCCGACGAGGCCCTGCGCATCATCGGCAACCTCGTGAAGCCGGACTTCACGCCGGAAGACGAGGCCAAGGTCGAGATCGGCAAGCGGGTGCGGGTGGCCTTCCAGGACGTCGCCGAGCACTTCGCGCTGCCGCAGTTCACGCTGACTGACGAGGCCTCCGTCGGCCGCGTCTGGCGGCTCGGCTCGTAGACGCTCCGGCCGCTCTCGTCACGACTGCCCCTCGCTCGGCGGTCGGCCCGACGCGAGCGCGGCGATCTGCTGCGCGCGCGCCTCGCCCAGCGCCTCCGCCGTCGGCTCCAGCAGCAGACCGTAGAGGTGCTCGGCCGCCAGCACCGGCGGGATGAGCACGTAGTCGGCGCCCTCGGCGTAGAGGCGCTCGGCCGCCGTCCGGGTGTCGGCGGTCACGATCGTTCGCGCGCCCGGTACCAGCCGGCGCACCTGGCGGAGCAGGCGCAGGTTGTCGGTGCCCTGCAGCAACCAGTCGGAGATGCTCGACACGACCACGTGGGCGTGCTCGATCCCGGCGTGGCGCAACGTCTCGGGGTTGCTGACGTCGCCGTAGTGACACTCGACGCCGTCCGCCTGGAGCTGCTCCAGCGTCTCGGGGTTGAAGTCGACCGCGACGATGCGCTGCTTCATCGCCGGGTGCTCGCGCTCCAGGTGACGCAGGAAGGCCAATCCCTCGCGGGAGACACCCAGGAGGAAGATGTCGTGCGGACCGGCGGCGACGCCTTCCGGCTCCGGCCCCGAGGGTCGGCCGCCGAGCCAGCGGGGCACGCCGGTCGCCTCGAGCGCCCTGGCCGCCAGGGTGGCGAGGGCGTGGTTCCAGCGGATCGCGTAGGTCGAGACGACGGCGGTGAGGAGGAGCGTGTAGAGCAGGACCGAGGCCAGCGTCCGGCTCACGTGGCCGAGGTCCAGGCCGAGGGCGACGATCACCAGCGAGAACTCGCTGATCTGCGCGAGGTTGATCGCCACCACCCCGGCCGTGCGGGTGTCCAGCCGCAGCGCGTTCAAGATAGGCAGCACCACCAGTAGCCGGCTGGCGACCACGAACACGGCCAGGAGCGCGGCCAGCAGCAGCAGGTGCCCGGACGGCGCCGGCACCTTCAGGCCGAGCGCGACGAAGAACAGCGTCACGAAGAAGTCCCGGATCCCGGCCAGCCGCGTGACGACCTCGGTACCGTACGGGAACGCCGCGATGACCATGCCGGCGATGAGCGCGCCCATCTCCCGCGAGAGGCCGAGGGCGCCGGCCGTGCCGCTCACCAGGAAGCACCAGGCGACCGTGGTCACCAGCAACAGCTCCTGCGAGCGCGCCACCGCGCGGAACACGCGCGGCAGGACCAGGCGGGAGAGGAGGCCGGCCGAGCCCACCACCGCCACGCCCGCCCCCAGCGCGCCGAGCAGCGACCCCGGGCGCATCGACTCCAGGCTGGGCTGCACGGCCAGGAACGCGATCGCCCACAGGTCCTGGAAGACGAGCACGCCGAGCGTGATCCGCCCCGCCAGCGTGCCCATCTCGAACTTGTCGAACAGGAGCTTCACGACGATGAGCGTGGAAGACAGGCTGACGGCGACCGCGAGGTACAGCCGATCGAAGCCCCCGCCGTCGGCGACGAGGCCGCCGAGCGCCCACCAGGCCAGCGCCACGCACACCGGGAACTGCAGCAGCCCGGTGACCACGATGCTGCGGCCGGCCTGGGCCAGAGCCGGCACGTTGATCTCCAGCCCGATGATGAAGAGCAGGAAGATCAGCCCGATCTCGGAGATGAGCTCGATGCTGGCCTCGTCGGCGACGAGACCGAGCCCGATGCGGGGGCCCAGCGCGGCGCCGGCCAGGATGTAGCCGAGGATCAGCGGCTGGCGGACGCCGCGGGCCGCCAGCCCGAAGACCGCCGCCGCGACGATGCTGATCCCGATGGCGGTGAGCACGTCGGGCGGCGGCAGGCTCAACCTATCGCGTCAGCCTCGCCAGGATCTCGTCGAACGCCTTGTCGGCCAGCGCCCGCACCTCGTCACGCGTGAGCGGCTGGATGGGGTGGGCGACCACGACGGTCTTGTAGGCGGTGGCGCCGAGCGCCTGGGCCTGGGCCGCCGCCGCTCGCACGAACTCGCTGGAGATGACCGTCGCCGTGGGGATGCCGTGATCCTCGAAGAACACGCCGTCGTGCACACTGCACGTTGTGCAGGACCCTCAATCGGCGAGGGCTTCCACGAGCACGTCGGTGCCGCCGGCGATCTCCTGGCGGAGCGCGTCCGGGGCCGGGCGCGCGAAAGTCGGCTTCTTCTTGCGCACGATGGCCCGAGCCCTCGTGCGCTCGCGCAGCAGCTCTTCGATCCGGTCGAGCAGGTGATCGCCCTTGGCCTTGGAGATGTCCAGCAGCGTCACCACCTTGCCGTCCAGGCTCGCGGGCCGGGGCGCGGTCTGGCGGGGCACGGCGACGGAGTCGGTCGGGTCCAGGTAGTCGGTCATCGAATCCTCCGCATCACGAGGTTGGAGCCCTTGGAGAACGACCAGCCGGCCACGACGGCCGAGAAGCGACCGGCGCTGCCGCCGGCCACGATGATCTTGATGTGCTCGGGCGCGCGGAACTTCGGGATGAGCGTGCCGTCGTGCCGCGGATCGGCGAACTTGCGCAGCACGTGCTCGGGCAGCCCGTCGCCGCCGTCGACCCCGGGGATCAGCTCGCGCACCGGCCGCTGCAGGCGCTCGAACAGGAAGCGCCGCACGTCGCTCTTGTGCCAGCCGTCGCCGGCGATGATCGCCGCGTGCTCGGGCGACAGCACGAGCAGCGTGTCGCCCCAGTGCGTCATCTTGTGGTGCTCGATGACCGCCATGCTGGCGGCGATCGTCGCGCACAGGTCGGGCGCGGTGCGGCTGCGCTGGTCGTACACGGTCAGCGGCGCGTCCGCGGCCAGCAACCCCACCGTGCTGTCGGTCGGCGCGAACCCGTGCTCGACGGCCAGCGACTCCCACGGACTCGCTTCCTCGCGCTCGCCGATGCAATACGTGTAACGGCCTGGGTGGGCGAACGTGGACATGCTCACGAGGCCCGGCACGGCCCCGCCGAGGTTCACGCAGACCAGGCGCAGCGCGCGGCCGATGGTGGCGTTGGCGCGCCAGCCGGGGCCGAACACGCCGGCGCCGCAGTTGATGTCGAGCGCCTGACGAACGGGCCCGTTGACGACGACGAGCGGCGCCGGCGCGTTGGTGGTCGCCGACACGCCGTGCAGGTCGAACCGCTCGTCGCACACCGCCTCCACCGCCGCGATGACCACCGGCAGGTACTCGGGCCGGCAGCCCGCCATCACGGCGTTGACGGCGATCTTCTCGACGGTGGCTCGACCGTAGTTCGGCGGAACCAGCGCGATGAGCTCGTCGGCCGGACGGCCGGCGCCGTCCAGCGCACGCTGGACCCGCTCCCGCGTGGGCGGGACGACCGGCAAGCCGTCGGTAAGCCCGCGAGCGAAGAGATCCTCGAGCGGGTCGGTCGCCGGCCCGGCCACGGACCGACGTCGACTCGACTCGGCGGACCGGCGCGTGCTCGACGTCGGCGCCGGGCGCGTCCGGGCGCCGGCACCTGGCGGTCTCTTTCGCGGCATGGGCAGAGGCTAACACGGACGCGTATGCTGGCCGCATGACGCGCCTCGCCCGCCGTCCGCCCGTCTCCGGCCTGCTGGTCGCCGTCGGCCTGCTCGTCGGCTGCGGTGCGCGGGCCCCGGCGATCGATCCGGGTGCCTGGCAGGCGCCGCTCGGCCGCGAGCATCCCCTCACGGGGCGGATCTGGGACGTGAACGCCGCGCGGTTCGTCACGCCGGAGGCGCTCGGCGCGCGACTGGCCGGAGCCCGCTACGTGCTGCTCGGCGAGCGCCACGACAACCCCGATCACCATCGCGTGCAGGCCGCGCTCGTGCGCGCGCTCCTGGCTGCCGGGCGCCGGCCGGCGGTCGCCTTCGAGATGTTCAGCGCCGACGACGCGGGCGCCATCGCGCGCCACTTGACGTCAGCGCCGCGCGACGCGGCGGGACTCGCCGACGCCGTCGGCTGGACCCGCTCGGGCTGGCCGAGCTGGGCGTTCTACCAGCCGATCGCGCAGGCGACCCTCGACGCCGGCCTTCCGATCGTCGCCGCCAACCTGGCTCCGAGGACGGCGCGGGCGCTGGCCCGCGGCGATCGGAGCGCGCTTCCCGACGGCCTGGTCGAGCGCTACGCGCTGGATCGCCCGTTGCCGGACGGCGGCCAGGCCGCGCTGGCCGCCGAGATCAGCGCGTCGCACTGCGGCCACATCCCCGGCGACCGCATCGACGGCATGGTGCTGGCGCAGCGCGCGCGTGACGCCGCGCTGGCCGACAGCATGGTCACGTCGTCGCGCGACGGCGCCGTGCTCATCGCGGGCGCGGGCCACGTGCGGACCGATCGGGGCGTGCCCGTCTACCTGCGGGCCCGCGAACCCGCCGCCGGGATCGCCGTGCTGGCTTCGCTCGAGGTGCGGGACGGATGGACGCGACCGGCCGACTACGCGGAGGCGTCCGACGCCAGGCTGCCGTACGACTGGGTGTGGTTCACGCCGCGCATGGACGACGCCGATCCGTGCGCGCGCTTCCGGCGGCTCGCCCCGCTCACGGGCTGACGGGCGCCGAGACCGCCGCGCGGCGGCGCAGGGCGGCGGCCAGCGGCGGCCCCACCAGCACGAGCACGCCGACCAACAGCAGCGCCAGGCTCAGGGGCCGAAGTACCAGGAGGCGCCAGTCCCCGTGGGCCATGAACAGCGTCTGCCGCAGCGTCTTCTCCATCACCGGCCCCAGCACGACGGCCACGATCAGCGGCGCCGGATCGATCGACAGCTTGCGGAAGGCGTAGCCGAGCAGCCCCATGCCGACCAGCACCCACAGGTCGAGGACGCTGTTGCTGAGGCTGAAGGCGCCGACCAGGCACAGCAGCAGCACGAAGGTCGAGAGCACCGGCTGGGGCAAGCGCAGGATGGACACGAAGGCGCCGACCAGCGGCAGGTTCAGGATCAGGAGCAGGAAGTTTCCGATGTACATGCTCGCCACCACGCCCCAGAAGACGGCCGGCTGGTTCGTGATCAGCAGCGGGCCCGGCTGGATTCCGTGGATGACGAGGGCCCCCAGCAGGATCGCCGTGGCCGGCGAGAACGGGATGCCGAGCGAGAGCAGGGGCACCATCGCGCCGGCGGTGGCGCCGTTGTTGGCGGCCTCCGGCCCCGCCACGCCCTCGATGGCGCCGGTGCCGAAGCGCTCGGGCGTCTTCGACAGCCGCCGCTCGATCGTGTAGGAGATGAAGGTGGCCAGCACCGTGGCCGGGCCCGGCACCAGCCCGGTGAGGAAGCCGACGACGGAGCCACGCGCGATGGGCCACGACGACCGGCGCCACTCCTCGCGCGTGGGAAACAGCTCGCGGAGCGCCACCTTCAGGATCTCGCTGCGGCGCAGCCCCGCCTCGGCGAGCACGAGAACCTCCGCGACACCGTACAGCCCCATGATGATCGGAACCAGCTCCAGGCCCTGCGAGAGCTGCACGGAGCCGAACGTGTAGCGCCGGTATCCCGAGATCGGCTCCATGCCGACGGTGCCGATGGCCAGACCCAGGCCGACCATGACGAAGGCGACGAGCACCGAGCCACCGGTGAGTCGCGACAGGACCGCGAGGCCGGCCAGCGCGAGCGCGAAGTACTCGGGCGGGCCGAACTGCAGAGCCGCGTCGGCGAGCCAGGTGGCAAAGAGCATGACCCCGACCACCCCGAGCGAGCCGGCCACGAACGAGCCCACCGCCGACACCGCCAGGGCGGCGCCGGCGCGCCCCTTGCGCGCCATCTGGTAGCCGTCGATGGCGGTGACGACGGAGGCGGCCTCGCCGGGCACGTTGACGAGAATCGAGGTCGTCGATCCTCCGTACATGGAGCCATAGTAGATGCCGGCCAGCATGATCAGGGCGGTGGTGGGCGACAGCGTGAACGTCGACGGCAGCAGCAGGGCCATCGCGCCCACCGGGCCGATGCCCGGCAGCACGCCGACGATCGTCCCGATGAGCACGCCCAGGAAGCAGGCGAAGAGGTTGGCCGGCGTCAGCGCGACGGCGAAGCCGTAGGCGAGGCCTTCGAGCGGGCCCATGCCGTCGCTAGAACGGACCGGACGGCAGGGGTACGCCGAGGACGACGCCGAAGACGTAGTAGCTCACGATCGCGCTGAGGGCCGCGGTGATCACGGCGCCGAACCAGCCGGCGCCGCCGAGGCGTCGAAGCAGGAGGGCCACGAACAGGAACGCGCAGACGGGATAACCGATCCACGGCATCAGCAGGCAGAACCCGACGAGCCCGGCCACCGTCGCGACCACGCGGCCGCCTGCCCCGGCCTCCAGGGACGGCACCGCCGCGACGCCCCGGCCGCGGAGCGCCGCGACCACCAGGGTGGCGGCGACCAGGCAGAGGAAGACACCGACGCCGACCGGGAAGAATCCGGGGCCGGGCCGCGCCACGGTCCCGAGCGGGAACGTCAGCGCCGCCGCCAGGTATGCTCCGCTGGCGGCGAGCACGCCGAGCGTCCAGACCCGATCGCGCATCGCTATCGCTTCAGCATGCCGATGCGCTTGAGGATCTCCGTGTGCGCCTTGAACTCCTGCCACAAGTCGGCGCGCAGCTTGTCGCCCGATCGGTAGTCCACGTCGATGACGCGCGCCTTGGCGAAGGAGACGAACGCCGCGTCGTCCATGGCCGCCTTCGCCGCGTCGTGGACGTAGCGCACGACCGCGGGCGGGGTACCGTTGGGCAGCACCAGCAGGAACCAGGCGCCGTTGTGCACCGGGTGACCCAGCTCCTTGAACGTCGACACGTCCGAGAAATTGGCGTTGCGGTCGGGCTGGAACACGGCGAGCACCCGCATCCGCTTGCTCTCCACCAGCGGGCGCACCTCGCCGGGCTGAGCGACGAGGGCCTCGATGTGGCCGCCCAGGAGCGCCGGGCTGCCCTCGGCCCAGCCCGAGAAGGGCACGTGCGTCAGGTCCGTGTCGGTCAGTCGCTTGAGCTCTTCGAGGTTGAGATGGCTCGACGTCCCCTCGCCCGGCGAGCCGACGCGCAGCTTGCCGGGGCTGGCCTTGGCGGCGGCGAGGAACTCGGGCACCGTCTTCCACGGGGCGTCGGCCTTGACGGCGAGCAGCGGATACCAGGACACCAGATTGATCACCGGGATGTAATCGTCCGGCGTCCGGTACGGCAGCTCCAGCACCTGGGGCTGGATGACCAGG
>JBKOZA010000509.1:0-4394 GCA_046725675.1 Candidatus Methylomirabilota bacterium | reverse complement strand
GTCACGGCCGTGGCCACCGCGGTGGTCGGGGCCGGGCGCAGCCGGATCGCCAACGCCGTGGCGGTGGTGCTCGTGCTGATGGGGGCGGGGCTGAGCGTCCTCGGGTCGCGGATGTCGAGCTCGCGCCGGCTGGGCCCCGAGCAGCGGCTGATCCTGCTCCAGGCGCTCGGCCGGGTGACGCCCATCGAAGTCCGGGTGTCCGCGGTCGACGAGCGAGACTCGATCCGCTGCGCGCGCGAGCTACGCAACGTGATGACCGAGGCACGCTGGCCGGTCACCGGCGTGTTCAAGCACGAGAGTCCCCACGACGGCACCGGCGTGACGCTCGCCGTGCGCAACGTCGTCGCGCCGCCCGAACAAGCGATCGTGCTCATGAACACGCTGCGCCGTATCGGCGTGCCGGTCACCTGGGAGCATAGGCCCGAGCTGACCGGCGATCACGTCGTCGAGGTGCTGGTCGGCCGGCTGCGCTGAGCGCGCGAGACGCCCGATCGTCGCTCAACGCTCGGGGGCCGGCGCGTCGCGGACCCGGCGCTGCACGGGAAACAGCCGGACATCCCACCGCTCGGCGAGGAGCCCCCACAGGCCCTGGGGGTAGCGCATCATCGTGAGCACGGCCAGCATGCCGAGCAGGATCATGTACCAGCTGCCGTAGTCGGCAAGCAGCTCGCGAAGGAGGAAGAAGACGAGCGTGCCGACGATCGGGCCCTCCAGCGTGCCGAGGCCGCCGATGACGACGCTGAAGATGGTGTAGGCCGTCCAGTTGATCGAGAAGGCCGCGTCGGGGGAGATACGCAGCAGGTTCAGATAGATCAGCGCGCCCGTCGTCCCGGTGCCGAACGCCGCCACCAGGTACACGGCCAGCTTGGTGCGATAGACGTCGACCCCGAGGCTCTCCGACGCCGGCTCGCTGTCGCGCACGGCCATCAGTCCCAGGCCGAAGCGCGAACGCAGGTAGAGGTACACCGCGACCAGCGCCGCCACGCCGATCGCGACGGCGATGGCGTACGTCACCAACTCGCGGGTCTCGCGGGCCAGCGGGAAGACGGCCTTGAGCGTGCGGCCGGTGCCGCGGCCGAGCGCGGGCGTGTTGGCGATCAGCAGCCGGTAGACCTCCGCCACCGCCCACGTGCCCACCGCGAAGTAGGCGTCGCGGAACCGGAACACCAGGGCCGCGGTGGGCAGGGCGACGGCGACGGCAACCAGGCCGGCGAGCGGCACCGCCACGAACGGGTTCACGCCGAGATCGTCGGCCAGCACGATGAGCGCGTAGCCTCCCACACCGACGTAGGCCTGCTGGCCGATCGACACCAGGCCCGCGTAGCCGGCCAGCAGGTTCCACATCTGGGCCAGGACCAGCAGCGCGATGAGCTCGATCACCACGCGCATGAGCCCGGCGTCGCCCGCCCACGGCAGGACGACCAGCGCGGCAACCAGCAGCACCGCGGCGACGGCGCCGATGCGGCCGGCCCGGGTCGTGCGCTCGACGACGAGGGTCATCAATCGACCCGCCTGGATCTCGCGAAGAGGCCGGAGGGGCGGAGCAGCAGCACGGCCAGGAAGACCAGGTGGCCCGTGAGGACGCCCCAGCCGGGCGAGATCCGGGCGCCGGTCGTCTGCGCGATGCCCAATATCACACCGCCGGCCAGCGTGCCCCAGAGGGAGCCCAGGCCGCCGATGATCACGGCCTCGAAGGCGAAGAGCAGTCGGTCGGGTCCGCTACTGAACGAGAACGTCGTGCGGACGCCGAGGAAGATGCCGGCCACGGCCACGATGGCCAGCGACAGGGCCATCGCGAGCGCGTACAGGCGCCCGGTGTCGATGCCCATGAGGCCCGCCGTGGGACCGTCGTCGGAGGCCGCCCGGAACGCCCGGCCGATCGCCGAGCGAGAGATGACGAGCTGCAGCGCCGCCAGCAGGGCCACCGCCACGGCGAAGGTGAGCAGCGGGAACCAGCCCACGGCCAGCCCTCCGCCCACCGGCAGGCTGGCCGTCTCGATTCCGCCCGGATTCAACCGCCGCGAGTCTGCCGAGAACGTCTCGAGCAGGCCGTTCTGGATCACGATCGACAGCCCGAACGTCACCAGCACCGCGGGCAGGATGCCGCGGCCCAGCAACCGGTTGAGCACCAGCCGCTGCAGCCCGTAGCCGGCGCCGGCCATCACCGGTACGACCACGATCAGGGCCAGCAGCGGGTTGAGCTCGAGCGTCTGCACGACGACCACGGCCAGGAACGCGGCCAGGATGCTGAAGTCGCCGTGGGCGAGATTCACCAGCCGCATGACGCCGAAGATCAGCGACAGCCCGGTGGCGAACAGGGCGTAGAGTCCGCCGAGCAGGATGCCCTGCACGATCGTGTCGAGCCAGGCCACGGCTCAGGTCCCGAAGTAGGCGGCGGAGATCTGCTCGCGCGTGAGCCCGGCCGGCACGCCCGCCAGCGCGACGGCGCCCTTGCGGAAGCAGTAGACGCGCTGCGCGACCGCCAGCACCTGGCTCACGTCCTGCTCCACCACCACGAGCGTGGTGCCCTCCGTCTTCACGGCCTCCAGCGCGCGATACAGCGCCTTTACGACGAGCGGCGCCAGGCCCAGCGAGATCTCGTCCACGAGCAGCAGCCTCGGGTTGGCCATGAGGCCGCGGCCGACGGCGAGCATCTGCTGCTCGCCGCCCGAGAGATTCGTGCCGGGCTGATCGCGCCGCTGCCCGAGGATCGGGAACAGTCCGTACACCCGCTCGACCGTCCAGGGGCCGGGCCGCCCGCGGTAAGCGCCCACGAGCAAATTCTCGCGCACCGAGAGGCTGGGGAAGATGCGGCGGCCCTCGGGGACGAGGACGACGCCGAGCTCGACCAGGGCGGGCGAGGGCCAGCCGCCCACCGGCTGCCCGGCCAGCTCCACCGCGCCCGGCGGCACCGGCAGCACGCCGGCCAGCGCGCGCAGGAACGTGCTCTTGCCGGCGCCGTTGGCCCCGATGACGGCGACGGTCTCGCCCTCGGCGACGTCGAGCGAGACGTCGAAGAGCGCTTGGAACGCGCCGTAGAACGCCGACAGCGCCCGCACGCGCAGCAGGGTCACGGCGTGTCGATCCCGAGGTAGACGCGCTGCACCTCGGGGCTGGCCATGACGGCCTCGGGTGGCCCGTCCATCAGGCTGCGGCCGAAGTCGATGGCCACGAGGCGGTCCACCGTCGAGCGGAGCGCGTGGACGATGTGCTCGATCCAGATGATGGCCACACCGCGCGCGCGGACGTCACGGATGACCGCGACGAGCGCGAGGACCTCGGGCTCGGTGAGCCCACCGGCGATTTCGTCCAGCAGCAGCACGCGCGGCCCGGTGGCGAGCGCGCGCGCCAGCTCCAGGCGCTTGCGCTCGAGCAGCGTGAGACTGCCGGCGCGCGCGTTGACCTTGGCCGCCAGGCCGCTGTGGGCGAGCGCCGCCAGGCAGGCGGGGTAGGCCGCCCGCTCCGGCTGACCGCCGCCGTACGTCGCGCCGACGAGGACGTTCTCGAGGACCGTCATCGCCTCGAACGGGTGGGGGATCTGGTGAGTGAGCGCGATGCCGGCCCGACAACGCGCGTGAGCCGGCAGCGCAGTGACGTCGCGCCCCTCGAAGAGCACGACACCGCGGTCGGGCCGCAGCCGCCCGGCCATGACGTTCAGCGCCGTCGTCTTGCCGGCCCCGTTGGGGCCGATGACGCCGACCGCCTCCCGCTCGTGCACCGCGAGCGTGAGGCGGTCGAGGACCTGCAGCGAGCCGAAGGCCCGCGAGACGTCCTGCAGCGCGAGGAGCGTCGTCGCCCTAGGCCTGCCGGAGCGGCCGCAGCTTGCCGGCCACCGGGATGCTCGGCGCGCTGCGGTTGCTCACGATCGTGATGTCGAAGCGCGCCTCCTTGCTCTTGGCGTGCCCCCACTGACCGCCGACCAACGGCGTCTTCGTCACGTTGGGGACCGGCCCCTTGGCCCAGCTGATCGGGCCCACGATCGTGTCGAGGCTGGTGGCCTTGATGGCGGCGACGACCGCGCTCCTGTCGTCGAGGCTCGACGCCCGCTTGAGCGCGTCGAGTCCGACCTCGAACAGCGCGTGGATGAAGCCGAGCGGCTGGGTCCACTGCTTCTTCGTCTCGCGCGTGTACTCGGCGGCGAACGCGGCGGCGGTGGCGCCGGTCAGCGACGACTTGAAGGGATGCTGGGGGGTCCACCACACCTCGGTCGACATGCCGTCACCCAGCTCGCCGAGCGCCTCCACCGAGCGCGGGAAGAGCAGCGCCTTGCCGACGCTGGCCACCTTGGGCCGGAAGCCCTGCTGGGCGGCCTGCTTCCAGAACGTCGTCCAGTCGGGCGGGATCGGCACGCCGGTGACGATCTCGGCCTTCTCCTTCTTGAAGGTCGCGATCTG
>JBKOZA010000508.1:0-3187 GCA_046725675.1 Candidatus Methylomirabilota bacterium | reverse complement strand
AGCGCCTGCTCGACGGCGCGGCGGAGCGCGACCAGGCCGGCCGCCACGTCGCGGCCCAGGTGCACGCGCACCACGCGGCGCCCCCGCTCGGTCAGAACCTGCCGGTCGCCGCGCGCCTGGGCCGCCCTGACGACACCGAAGGTGTACTTGTGGCCGGGCACCGGGACGTCCCCGGCGTCGTCGGCGGTGATCTGCACGAACACACCCGCGTTGGCACCCCCCTTGTGAGCCTGGCCGGTCGAGTGCAGGTAGCGCGGGCCGAAGCCGAGCGAGGTGGCGACCTTCATGCCGTCGCGGATCAGGACCCGGATGCCCTGCAGCTCCCTCTCGTGTGACTCGCTCATGTCGACGAACGCCAGCAGCGCGACGTAGTCGCCGGGCGTGGTCCGGGCCAGGTGGGCCTTGAGCGCGCCGGCCACGGTGGTGACGTCTCCGGCCAGCGCGCCGGCGTTCCGAGCGTCGGCGAACAGCGTGAGGCCGTCGCCCTCGCGCAGCGGCGTCTCCGGGGTCAGGGCGCCGCTCTTCTCGAACTCGGCGGTGAGTTTTCGGGCCGCCGCCTTCGCGCTCTCGATGTCGGGCTGGTCGAAGGGATTGATGCCGAGGACGGCGCCGGCCACCGCGGTCGCGAACTGCCAGCGGAAGAACTCGGCGCCGAGGTCGTAGGGTTCGCCGACGGCGATGCGCACGACCGGCTGTCCGGCCGCCTGCAGCGCGCTCACCGCCGCGTCCTGGGCGGCATCGGGCGCGGAATCCAGGCGCAGATAGACGAACAGCCGATCGGCCCCGTAGACGTCCGGCGCGCCGAGCGGCTCCCCCTCAACCACCAGCACTCCCCGGCCGGACTTGCCGAGCGAGGCGGTCAGCAACTGCTCGATCCAGGTGCCGAGCGCGTGGATGGCCGGAGACACGACCAGCGTGACCTTGTCATGACCGTGGCGCGCGAGGACCCCCACCACGATGCCGAGCACGGCGCCCGGGTTCTCGTCGACGGGCACGCTGGCCGCGCAGCTGTGGACCATCTGCTCCGCCTGTCCGAGCAGGCGGGCGACGTCCAGCCCCATGACCGCGGCCGGCACGATGCCGAAGTCGCTCAGCGTCGCGTAGCGCCCGCCCAGCGACGGCAGGCCGAAGAAGATCCGGCGGAAGCGGTCGGCCTCGGCGACGTACTGCATCTTCGACTCGGGGTCGGTGATCGCCATGAAGCGGCGCCCGGCCTCGGCGGGACCGACGGCGTTGCGCACGGTCTCGAAGAAGTGCCGCTTCAGGATGTTCGGCTCGAGAGTGCTGCCCGACTTGCTCGACACGATGAACAGCGTGCGGGCCAGGTCGATGCCGCGTTCGACCGCCCGGATCTGCGCCGGGTCGGTCGAGTCCAGGACACGCAGCGCCGGGAAGCCGGGCTGCGTGCCGAACGTGCGGGCCAGCGCGTCGGCACCGAGCACGGTGCCGCCCATGCCGAGCAGCACCGCGTGGGTGAAGCGGGCGGCCCGCACCGCGTCGGCGGCCTGCCGCAGGTGATCGAGGTGGGCGAGCTGGTCGTCGGTGGTCCCGAGCCAGCCCAGTCGACGGCCCTCGTCGGCGCCCGTCCACAGCGTGGCGTCGCGTCCCCACAGGCGGCGGACGCGGGCGGTCCGCGTCCACTCCGCCAGCGTCGCGCGCACCTCGGCCGTGAGGTCGGCGGGCAGCGTCCACGTCTGGCGCGTGATGGCCTCGGTCGGCGTGCGCAGGCGCGTGGTGACCGCGGCCAGCAGCTTGACAAAGGCGTCCACGAAGATTTTCACACCGTCGGCGAGGAGCTGGTCGGTGACCTGCTTCATCGAGATCCCGACCTCGGCCAGCGTGTCCATGGTGTCCTGGGCGTCCTCGAGGTCGTCCTCCAGGCTCGGCTGCGGGCGACCGTGATCGCGGAAGGCGTCGTAGGTGGCGGGCGGGATCGTGTCGACGGTGTCGGGACCGATCAGCTCCTCGACGTAGACGACGTCGCGGAAGTTCGGGTTCTTGGTGCTGGTGCTGGCCCACAGCAGGCGCTGGCTGCGGGCGCCCCGGTGGGCCAGCGCGGCCCACCGGGGGCCGATGTAGAGCTCCTTGTAGCGCTGATAGGTCAGCTTGGCGTTGGCGATGGCCACCCGGCCCAGCAGGCCCTTGAGCTGCGCCTGCTCGAGGGTGTTGTCGGACGCTTTCAGCCGGGCATCGATGAGCGCGTCGATGGCGCTGTCGATGCGGCTGATGAAGAAGCTCGCCACGCTCTCCACGCGGCCGACGTCGCCCCCCTTGGCGGCAAGGGCCTCCAGGCCGCTGATGTAGGCCTCGGCGACGGCCTCGTACGCCTCCTGCGAGAAGAGCAGCGTCACGTTGACGTTGATGCCGTCGGCGATCAGCGCCTTGATCGCGGGGACCCCGGCCGCGGTGGCGGGCACCTTGATCATCACGTTGTCGCGGCTCACCGTCTTCCACAGCCGGCGGGCCTCGTCGAGGGTGCCCGGGGTGTCGTGAGCGAGGTCGGGCGAGACTTCCAGGCTCACGTAGCCGTCGCGGCGACCGGTCGCGTCGTAGATCGGGCGCAGGATATCGGCGACATCCTGGATGTCGTGGACGGCGAGGATCTCGTAGGCGCCCTTGGCGTCGAGGTCGTGCCGCCGCATCAGCTCCTTGAGCTGCAGCTCGTAGTCGGCCGAGCCGGCGATCGCCTTCTCGAAGATGGCGGGGTTGGAGGTGACGCCGCGCAGGCCGTCCTCGTCGAGGAGCCGCCGCAGCTCGCCGCTCGTGATGAGGCTTCGGCGGATGTAGTCGAGCCACACGGACTGACCGTACCGCTGGAGCTCCGTCAAAGGATTCGGCATTCCACCCTCCCGCGTCCGGATCGAGCCGCTAGTCTGGCAAGGCGGCTCCGGCCCGTCAACACTCGCCCGTCATCGGACTTCCGCGTGGTAGGCCTCCACGGCGGCCTCCAGGGTCGCCATGTCGGGAACGGTCGACCATCCTTCGCCCTCGACCGAGAGTGAGGCGGCACAGGTGGCCGCCTCCGCTGCTTCCCAGGGGTCGCCGTGCCGGTCGTAGTGCACGAGGAAGGTGGCCGCGAAGACGTCACCGGCCCCGGTCGGGTCGACCTCGCGGGCGCGACGCGGGCGGATCTCGAAGCGATCGCCGTTGACGTACAGCAGGGCCCCGCTGGCGCCGGCGGTTACCA
>JBKOZA010000507.1:0-3993 GCA_046725675.1 Candidatus Methylomirabilota bacterium | reverse complement strand
GGTCCGTCGCGCCTGCCACACACCGTGTCGCGGATACCGTGGAAGGATTCGCCCACCTCCTTTCGCACGTTCCGGCGAGTAGGCGGATTCTTTTCCCGGCCGCCGACGTTTGTCAAGGCACTCCCCCCTTCGCGGGCCTCTTTATGTTTCGTCTGCTTTGTGATTCGATTATGCCCGCCATGGACGTGAGGCCGGTCGGCACGCGACTCGCGATGCCGTGCAGCACGAAAGCGCTGGTGGTGACCACGAAGTGTTGGACCTACCCGAGGATCCCCAGGAGGCGTGACGAGTGAGCAGGCGTGCGTGTGCGCGGCGAACAGCCGGACGATCGCGTCGACCGCCGCGTGTTGGCCCTTGATGGCTCGATGTTGAGAGGAGAGCCGCGATGATCCCACTCGAGATCAACGGCAGAAAGCAAAACGTCGATTTGCCCGGTGAGACCCCGCTGTTGTGGACGCTCCGGGACGAGCTGGGCCTCACCGGGACGAAGTTCGGATGCGGCATGGCGCTGTGTGGCGCCTGCACCGTGCACGTCGACGGCCAGGCCGTGCGCTCCTGCATCACGCCGATCTCGGCGGTGGCGAACAAGAAGGTCGTCACCATCGAGGCGGTCGGCGCGGCGCCGGTCGGCAAGGCGCTGCAATCGGCGTGGGTCGACGTGGGCGTGCCCCAGTGCGGCTATTGCCAGGCCGGCCAGATCATGTCCGCGGCCGCGCTGCTCAGCCGCAAGGCGAAACCCTCCGACGCCGAGATCGACGAGGCCATGAGCGGCAACATCTGCCGCTGCGGGACCTACACGCGGATCCGCGCCGCCATCAAGCAGGCGGCGGCCAAGCAGGGAGGGACGCGATGAAGGCGCCAGTCGACCGGATCGCGGAGACGTCGGGCGAGAGGCCGCTGGTGGTGGCCAACGTGAGCCGGCGCCGGTTCCTGCAGGGCATCGGGGCCCTCGGCGGGCTCGTGCTCGCGGTGGGCTATCCGTCGAGCGCGCGGGCCGCCGACGAGAAGAAGTACGGCGCGGACGGGATGCCCAACGGGTGGGTCGATAACCCGCTCGCGTTCGTGTCGATCGCCGAGAACGGCATCGTCACGATCGTCTGCCACCGCTCGGAGATGGGGCAGGGGGTCAGGACGGGCATGCCGATGATCGTGGCCGACGAGCTCGAGGCGGACTGGAAGCGCGTACGCGTCGCCCAGGCCCCCGGCGACGAGAAGAAGTTCGGCAACCAGGACACCGACGGCTCCCGGAGCACCCGGCACTTCTTCGAGCCGATGCGCCGCTGCGGCGCGGCGGCGCGCGCGATGCTGGAGGCGGCCGCGGCCGAGCGCTGGAAGGTGCCCGTGAACGAGGTGGCGGCGAAGAACCACGAGGTCGTGCATGGTCCGACGAACCGACGCCTCGGCTACGGGGCGCTTGCCAAGGCGGCCGCCAGTCAGCCGGTGCCGGGGCGGGACACGCTGCGCCTCAAGGACCCGAAGCAGTTCCGGTACATCGGCAAGGGGCAGCTCAAGCTCGTCGACGGTCAGGACATCGCCACCGGCAAGGCGCAGTATGGCATCGACACGCGGCTGGACGGCATGCTCTACGCCGTCGTGGCGCGTCCGCCGGTGTACGGCGGCAAGGTGGCGAGCTTCGACTCCGCCGAGGCTCTCAAGGTGGCGGGCGTGGAGCGCGTCGTGCAGATCGAGGCCAGCCCGCCGCCCGCCCACTTCAACCCGGTCGGGGGCGTGGCGGTGCTCGCGCGCAACACCTGGGCGGCGATGGAGGGCCGCAAGGCGCTCAAGATCACGTGGGACGACGGCCCGAATGCCAGCTACGACTCGACGGCCTTCAAGGCGTCGCTGGAGGAGTCGGCCCACAAGGCCGGCAAGGTCGTCCGCAACGACGGCGACTTCAGCGCCGCCGCCGGCAGCGCCGCGCGTCGCCACGAGGCCGAGTATTACGTTCCCCATCTCGCCCACGCGACGATGGAGCCGCCCGCCGCGACCGCGCGCATCGTCAACGGCAAGGCCGAGGTGTGGGGCTGCTTCCAGTCGCCGCAGGGCACCCGCGACGTGGTGGCCAAGCGGCTGGGCATGTCATCCGACGACGTGACCGTGCACGTCACCCTGCTCGGCGGCGGCTTCGGCCGCAAGTCGAAGCCCGACTACGCCATCGAGGCGGCCGTGCTCTCCAAGGCGGTGGACGGCAAGCCGGTCAAGGTGACGTGGACGCGCGAGGACGATTTGCACAACTCCTACTACCACACCGTGTCGGTGGAGCACCTGGAGGCCGGTGTCGACGCGCAGGGCAAGCCGGTGGCCTGGCTGCACCGCAGTGTGGCGCCGACCATCATCTCCACCTTCAACGCGGAGGCGAAGAACGAGGCGCCCTTCGAGCTGGGCATGGGCGTCATCAACGTGCCGTTCGCCATTCCCAACGTACGCATCGAGAACCCCGAGGCGGTCGCCCACACCCGCATCGGGTGGTTCCGGTCGGTCTCGAACATCCCGCACGCGTTCGCGGTCCAGTCGTTCGTCGCCGAGCTGGCCGCGGCCGCCGGCCGTGACCCCAAGGATTTCCTGCTGGAGGTGATCGGCCCGGCCCGCCAGGTGAGCCCGGAGATGCTGGGGGACACCTGGAACCACGGCGAGTCACCCGAGCGGTACCCGGTCGACACCGGGCGCCTGCGGCGCGTGGTGGAGGTCGTGGCCCGCGAGGCGGGCTGGGGCAAGAAGCTGCCCAAGGGCCGCGGGCTCGGCATCGCTGCCCACTACAGCTTCGTGAGCTACATCGCGGCGGTCGTGGAGGTCGCCGTCGACGACAAGGGCGTGGTGACCATCCCCCGGGTCGACATGGCGGTGGACTGCGGCGCCACCGTCAACCCCGACCGCGTGCGCGCCCAGATGGAGGGCGCGTGCGTGATGGGCGTCGGCATCGCGACGCTCGGGGAGATCAGCTTCAAGAATGGTCGCGTGGAGCAGGACAACTTCAACTCCTACGAGGTGACGCGCATGGCCGGGGCGCCGCGAGAGATCCGCGTGCACATCGTCCCCGGTGACTACAGCAAGCCGATGGGCGGTGTCGGCGAGCCGGGCGTGCCGCCCATCCCGCCCGCGATGTGCAACGCGATCTTCGCGGCGACGGGCAAGCGCATCCGCCGTCTGCCGATTCGCGATCAGCTCAAGGCCTAGGGCGATCGGACCCGACGGGGGCGCCGCAACGAGCGGCGTCCCCGTCGCGCGTCCTGAAGGCCGCTGGCTTCTCGCTCGCGATGGAAGGCCTCTCCGTCGTCGTCATCGCACTGCCCGCCATCCGAGGGCCGCACAGTCGGCGCGCGTCATCTCGCGGTGGCCGCTGAACGCGGCTGGCCGTCCGAAGATCACCAGCACGACATCCTCCGGGCGGCCGGCGAAGCGGCAGACGTCGCGGGCGACGGCGCGAAAGACGCGGTCCTCGGGATACGAGGGCACCGCCAGCTCGCCCATCGACCACTCCCAGACGTCCAGCACGTTGGCGCCCGTCCGGTTGCGGGTCACGTGCCGGCCCGCGGCGTCCGGCAGTCGGGCGGCCACCGGGTCGGTGAGGGCGAGGGCCGCGGCCTTCACGTTGCCGGAGTAGAGGGCGCCGGACAGGTAAGCGTCCCAGTGACCGGTGAAGCTGAGCGCCGGCAGCGCGCCGAAGAGGACCAGCGCGGCGGCATGGGAACCGAGGCGGCGCGGGACCACCGGCGAGGCGGCGCGATCTCCCCAGAAGAGGAGCACGGCCAGCGCCGCCAGCGCTGCGTTCCACGGCCAGACCACGGCGTTGGTCCCGCGGGCCAGCGGCCCGAGCAGGCCGAGGACCGCGCCATGGGTCACGACCGCGCCCACCACCGCGGCGCTGCGGAGTCTCGGCACCAGCAGGCCCACCGCCACCGCGATCTCCATCAGCGGGACGACGAACCACCCGCGGAGCAGCGCGGGGTGCACTCCGCCCGGCAGCACGGTCGTGAGCGGCTCGACGAGCCAGGG
>JBKOZA010000506.1:0-1496 GCA_046725675.1 Candidatus Methylomirabilota bacterium | reverse complement strand
GGACTGGTCCTGGAAGCGGTCGGCGGTGGACCTGGCCTCATCGACATGGAGTACGCCTCGGCCGCCAGGGCCGGAATCGATGTGCGGTTCGAGACGAAGGCCACGCGCCTGCTCACCGACGACCGCGGGCGCGTCACCGGGCTCCTGGCCCGCACCCCCGGGGGCACCGAGACGATCACGGCCGGCGCGATCGTGCTGGCGTCGGGTGGCTTCGAGGCCAACCCCGAGATGCGCACGCGCTATCTTGGCCCCAACTGGGAGCTGGCGCGGGTCCGCGGCACGCCGTACAACACCGGCGACGGCATTCGCATGGCCCTCGAGGTGGGTGCGCTGCCCTGGGGACATTGGAGCGGCTGCCACTCCGTGCAGTGGGACCTCAACGCGCCCTGGCACGGCGACCGCAAGGTCGGCGACAATTTCCAGAAGCACTCCTACCCGCTCGGGCTCATCGTCAACCTGCGCGGCGAGCGCTTCGTCGACGAGGGCGCCGACTTCCGCAACTACACGTACGTGAAGTACGGCCGCGCGGTCATCGGCCAGCCCCGCCGCACCGCGTTCCAGGTCTTCGACCAGAAGGTCGTGGAGCTGCTGCGTGAGGAGTACCGCATCCGCGAGGTCACCCGGGCCGAGGACACGACGCTGGACGGCCTCGCGCGCAAGCTCGAGATCGACGTGGCGGGCTTCGTCAAGACGGTGACCGAGTTCAACGCGGCGGTGATGAAGGATGTCCCGTTCAATCCGGCGGTGAAGGACGGACGGGGGACGCGCGGCCTCGCGGTGCCCAAGTCGAACTGGGCGCAAGCGCTCGACTCGCCGCCGTTCGTGGGCTACGCGGTGACCACCGGCATCACGTTCACGTTCGGCGGGCTGAAGATCGACGAGTCCGCCCGGGTGATCGACTGCGAGCAGCGCGCGATCCCCGGACTCTTCGCGGCCGGGGAGCTGGTGGGGGGGCTCTTCTACCACAACTACCCGGGCGGAGCCGGGCTGATGGCCGGCGCGGTGTTCGGCCGCGTTGCGGGGCGCTCGGCCGCGGCGGCCGCGAAGGGGTAAGAGGGCCGGCCGCGACGCCTCAGGCGTCGAGCCAGTCCCTCGCCTGGGCCCGCACGGCCGGCTCGGCGGCGTCGAGAAACCACTCCGGCAGCAGGACGCGGTAGCGCTGAAGGAAGCGCGCGAACTGCCCGTCCAGCACGTAGGTCACGCCGTGGTCCTCTGCGTGGCGGCACGATCGGCCGTACGCCTGCAGCAGCGCCTTCGCCGTCTCCACCGCGTACCAGCGCGGATCGCGCGCACGCCGCGCTGCCGTCCACGGATCGCCGAGGTCCGGATAGGGGAGTTTCGTCAGCACCTGGAATCGCAGGAAGTCGTCCGGCAGGTCGATGCCCTCGCGGAGCGACGGCGACACGAGCACGGTCGGCAGGGGAGAGGCGCGATGGAGCTGGATCGCCCCCGGCTTGCCGCCTGTCGAGTCGATCCACAGCAGCCGGCGTGAATCG
>JBKOZA010000505.1:0-8948 GCA_046725675.1 Candidatus Methylomirabilota bacterium | reverse complement strand
GAGGCGGGGGCCGTGGCCCGCCACGCGACCGCGATGACACTGGCGACGGTGACGGCCGATGGGCGGCCGGCCGCGCGGATGGTGATCTGCCGCGGTTTCGACGCGAAGGAGGGCTGGCTGGTCTTCTACACCGATCGGGAGAGCGACAAGGGCCTCGAGTTGCTGGCGCACCCTCAGGCGGCGCTCGTCTTCCACTGGGAGGCTGTCGAGCGTCAAGTGCGCATCTCCGGCCCGGTGACGCTGACGTCCACCGCCGACTCCGACCGCTACTGGGCCACTCGACCGCTGGACGCTCGTGCCGCCGCCGTGGCCAGCCGGCAGAGCCAGCCCCTGACCTCACGCGCCGCGCTGCTGGCTGGCGTCGCCGACGCGGCGCGCGCCGTGGGCGGGCCGCCGCGGCCACTACGCTGGGGTGGCTATCGCGTGTGGGCCGAGCGCGTCGAGCTCTGGGTCGGCCAGCCGGCTCGCGTGCACGACCGCGCGCGCTGGAGTCGCGAGCTCACCGCCGCCGGCGACGGCTACGCCGGCGGGCCGTGGCGCGCGACACGGCTCATGCCGTGACCGCGCTCGACATCCGGGAGCGGGTTCCGCTGGCGGCGCTCACCACACTCGGCGTCGGGGGCGAGGCGCGCTGGTTCGTGGAGGCGCGGGACGAAGCGACGGTGATCGCCGCCCACGGCTGGGCGCGCACGCGAGGGGTGGGCCTGCGCGTGCTCGGTGGCGGCTCCAACGTCGTCGTCGCCGACGCCGGCGTCGAGGCGTTCGTCGTCCACCTCGCGCTGCGGGGAATCGACTCGCACAGGACGGACGGCGCCGTGGACGTGACCGCGGCCGCCGGCGAGCCCTGGGACGCCCTCGTGCAGCTCACGGTCGAGCACGCCTGGGCGGGTCTCGAGTGCCTGAGCGGTATCCCCGGCCTCGTGGGAGCCACGCCGATCCAAAACGTCGGCGCCTACGGCCAGGAGGTGAGCGACACCGTCGTCGCTGTGCGCGCGCTGGACACGGAGACCGGCGTCGTGACGACGCTTCCGGCGGCGGCGTGCGGCTTCGCCTATCGCGACAGCGCGTTCAAGCGCGACGCGCCCGGACGCTGGGTCGTGCTGGCGGTCACCTATCGGCTGCGGGCCGGCGGTCCGCCGACGCTGGGCTACGCCGACGTCGACCGTCACCTCGCCCGCCAGGGCATCGGCGCGCCCACGCTTGGCGACGTGCGCGCCGCCGTGCTCGCCATCCGCCGCGGCAAGTCGATGGTCCTCGACGACCCGGTCGATCCCAACCGCCGATCCTGCGGCTCGTTCTTCCTCAACCCGATCCTGGACGCCGATGCCGTGGCGTCGGTGAGCGCGCGGGCGGGCGACGCCACGATGCCGCGCTGGCCCCAGTCCGACGGCCGCGTGAAGCTCTCCGCGGCCTGGCTGATCGAGCACGCGGGCTTCGCGCGCGGCGAGCGGGCCGGGCCGGTCGGTCTGTCCACGCGCCACACCCTGGCCATCGTGGCCCACGACGGGGCGCGCACGGCCGACGTGCTGGCATTCGCGCGCCGCATCCAGGACGGCGTCGACGCGCGATTCGGCGTCCGGCTCACGCCGGAACCCGTCCTCTGGGGCCAGGCCTAGCGCGAGACGCTGGTACGTCGGTTGCTAGCTAGGCGAAGACATGGCCGCACAGGCCCCGCTGATTACCACGGAGGAGCTGAGACGCCACGTGACCAGGGCGATCCAGCACAGCACCGACCTGATCGCCGATCTCCAGGCGCTCGCCGGGGCGTTCGAGGGTCTCGTGCCCGAGCTGCGCGAGGCGACCGAGAGTGAGCGCTGGGCCGAGCTCACCCGCATCACCGCGCTGGACGCCGCGCTCCCCGACGTGCTCACGGCCGTGGTCGAGACGCTCGCCGACGTTCTGGCGGGCCTGACTTCCACGGACGGAGGCCAGGGCTGGCTCGAGCACCAGCGCGCCCGGCTCGACGCGGGCGAGGACGCGACCGCCGCCTGATCCCCGCTTGCCTCCCGGCCTCGGGCGTGTTTGCATGGGGCCGGTCGCACACCGCCACCGGGAGGTCGTCATGGCAGAGACGCTCAACCTGACCGCCGAGGATGGTCACCGCCTGTCCGCCTACCGCGCCACGCCGTCCGGAAAACCCCGCGGGGGCCTGGTCGTCATCCAGGAGATCTTCGGCGTGAACTCGCACATCAAGAACGTCACCGACGGCTTCGCTGCCGACGGGTACGTGGCCATCGCGCCGGCGCTCTTCGACCGGGTCGAGCGCGGCTTCGAGACCGGATACGCCCAGGCCGACATCGAGCGGGGCCGCATGGTGCGCGGCAAGCTGCAGATCGAGGACGCGGTGAGGGACGTCACCGCGGCGGTGAAGGAGCTGCAGAAGGCGGGGCACAAGATCGGCGTCGTCGGCTACTGCTTCGGCGGCACCGTGGCGTGGCTGGCCGCCACGCGCATTCCCGGCGTCGCCGCCGCGTCGTCGTTCTACGGAGGCGGTGTCGCCGATGCGGCCGGCGAACAGCCGCGCTGCCCGGTGATTTTCCACTTCGGCGAGACGGATGCGTCGATCCCCAAGGAGCACTGGGAGCGGATCAAGACGCACCATCCGAACATTCCCATGCACATCTACCCGGCCGGTCATGGCTTCGGCTGCGACGAGCGTGGCTCGTACCACGAGCCCAGCGCCCGCCTGGCCCGCCAGCGCACCATCGACTTCTTCCGGGCGCACGTCGGCTAGGTTTGCTGGGCGAGTCCGTCCGGCGCAAGGAAGACCGGCGCCTGCTCACCGGCGCTGGCCGATTCGTCGAGGACGTCGTGCGTCCGGGCACGGCGCGTCTGGGCGTCGTGCGCGCCCTGCATGCGCACGCGCGGCTGCGCTCGATCGGGCTGGCCGCGGTCCGCCGACGGGCGGGTGTCGTCGCCGCCTGGAGCGCGGCCGACCTGCCCGAGGTGGCGCGGACGATCGCCGCGGCGTGGGGCGGCGTGCACAAGGGACGCCCTTTCGCCGTGCCCATCCTGGCCGCCGAGCGCGTGCGCTACGTCGGCGAGCCGGTGGCGGTCGTCGTTGCCGAGGAGGCGCACGCCCTCGCCGACGCGCTCGCCGACGTCGCTGTCGACTACGAGCCATTGCCGCCGCTGGCCGACGTGGAGGTGGCGACCAGCACCCGCACCCGTGTGCACGACGGGTGGCCCGACAACACCACGCTGCCCGTCGCCGCGAAGATCGGTGACGCCGATGCGGCCTTCGCCGGCGCCGCCGTGGTGGTCGGCGGACGCTTTCGCCATCCGCGCCTGGCGGCGGCGCCCATCGAGACGCGGGGGGCGATCGCCTGGCCGGACGCCGAGTCGGGCGCTCTCGTCATCTGGGCGTCTATCCAGAATCCATATCGGCTGCGCGACGTGGTGGCGACCGCGCTCGGGTTGCCGGCGGAGTCGGTGCGGGTGCGCGTGCCCGACGTCGGCGGCGGCTTCGGACCCAAGGGCGACGTGTACCCCGACGAGATCCTGGTCGCGCTCGCCGCGCTGCGGCTGGGGCGCCCAGTGAAGTGGATCGAGGGACGGCGCGAGGACTTCGCGGCGCTAGGCCACGACCGTGAGCAGGTGCACGACGCCCGGCTGGCGCTCGCCAGCGACGGCCGCATCGTGGGCCTGGAGACCGCGTTCCTGGCCGACGTCGGCGCCTACCCGGCCCAGGGCGACGGGCTCACGCTGAACACCGTGAACCACATGCCGGGTCCCTATCGCGTGCCGGCGTACCGCGGCAGCGGGCACAGCGTGGTGACGACGAAGATGTTCAACGCCGCCTACCGGGCGGCCGGCCGCCCGGAGGCCGTGTTCGTGATGGAGCGGCTGATGGACCTGGGCGCGCGCCGCCTCGGCCTCGATCCGGTCGAGCTGCGCCGTCGCAACCTCGTCCGCGCCGAGGAGATGCCGTACCGGCCGGGCATCAGCTACAAGGACGGCGTGTCGGTGACCTACGATCCCGGCGATTTCCCGGCCGCGTTCGAGCGCGGGCTCACGCTGCTCGACTACGACGGCTGGCGACGGCGGCAGAAGATCCAGGCCGGCAGCTCCCGCCGCATCGGCGTCGGCGTCGCCTGCTACGCGCAGGGCACGGGACTGGGTCCCTACGAGGGCGCCACCGTCCGCGTCGACCCGAGCGGCAAGGTCTACGTGATGATCGGCGTGGCCGCGCAGGGGCAAGGCCACGCGACCACGCTGGCCCAGGTGGCGGCCGCCGAGCTGGGGGCCGCGTTCGACGACGTCGTGATCGTGGGCGGCGACACCGGGCGTTTCCCGATCGGCATGGGCACCGGCGGCAGCCGGGTCATGGCCAACAGCGGCCCCGCCGTGGCCGGCGCCGCCCGCGAGGTGCGGGCCAAGGCCGCGCGGGTCGCCGCCGAGCTGCTGGAGTGCGCCGTCGAGGACGTCCGCATCGAGTCCAGCCGGGCGTTCGTCGCCGGCCTGCCCGACCGCGCGCTACCACTGGGCCGCCTCGCGCACGTCGCCGTGAAGTCGAAGGCGCTGCGCGGCCTGCCCGAGCCGACGCTCAACGCGTGCACGTACTTCTATCCCGACACAGTGACGTGGGCGTTCGGGGTGCACGCCGCCGCCGTCGAGGTGGACGTCGACACCGGCGCCACGCGCCTGCTCGGCTACGCGATCGTCCACGACCCCGGCCGCGCGATCAACCCGGCCATCGTCGAGGGCCAGCTGCACGGCGGCTCCGCGCAGGGGATCGGCGCCGGCCTCCTCGAAGAAATCGTGTACGACGCCGGCGGACAGCTTCTCACCGGCAGCCTGATGGATTACGCCCTGCCGCGGGCTGACGTGCTGCCGCCGCTGGCGGTGGCGCTGGACGAGCACCGCTCGATCATCAACCCGCTCGGCGTCAAGGGCGTCGGCGAGAGCGGCGCCATCGGCGGCGCCGCCGCGATCGCCAACGCGATCGAGGACGCGGTGGCCGACCTCGGGGTGACGATCGACGAGGTCCCCGTGACCCCGGCGCGCCTGTGGGCGCGACTGGCCGGACGCCGATGACCGCGACGGCCGAGACCACGCCGCGACCCGTTCTCGGCCTGCGCGACGCCATCGGGCTCATCGTGGGCACGATCGTCGGCGTCGGCATCTTTCGCACGCCGTCCCTGGTGGCGGAGCACGCCGGCAGCGCCAGCGTCGCCCTGATCGCCTGGGTGGCCGGCGGCCTGGTGTCGCTGCTCGGCGCGCTGTGCTACGCCGAGCTGGCCTCCACCTATCCGAACACGGGCGGTGACTATCACTACCTCACCCGCGCCTTTGGGTGGCGGCTCGGCTTCCTGTTCGCGTGGGCGCGGCTGACCGTCGTGCAGACCGGCGCCATCGCGCTGCTGGCCTTCGTCCTCGGCGACTACGCCGCCGAGGTGCTGCGCCTGGGCCCCTGGGGCTCACCGCTCTGCGCGGGCGCGATCGTCGCGGTGCTGACCGCGACGAACATCATCGGCGTGCGCCAGGGGGCGGCCACCCAGAACTTCCTCACCACGCTCGAGATCGGCGGCATCCTGCTCGTCGCGCTGGCCGGCCTGGCCGCGGAGCCGACGGCCGCCGCCATCGGCGGGCGGGCGCCGTCCACGTCGGGCGCCTTCGGCCTGGTGATGGTGTTCGTGCTGCTCACCTACGGCGGATGGAACGAGGCGGCCTACCTGTCGGGCGAGCTGCGCGATCCTGGTCGCACGATGGTGCGGGCGCTGGTGTGGAGTCTGGTCCTGGTCACCGGGCTGTACGTGCTGATCAACTGGACGTTCCTGGCCACGCTCGGCGTCGCCGGGGTCGCCGGCTCCAAGGCGGTCGCCGCCGACGTGGTCCACCAGACGCTCGGCTCGGGGGGCGCGCGGCTGACCGGAGCCCTCGTGGTCGTCGCCGCCGTGACCTCGATCAACGCGGCGATCTTCACCGGCTCCCGCTCGTCGTACGCGGTCGGCCGCGACGTCCGGGCGCTCGGCTTCCTCGGCCACTGGCATCCGATCACGCGAACCCCGGTGAACGCCCTCCTCACGCAGGGCACGGTCGCGCTGGCGCTGGTGGCCCTCGGCGGGCTCACCCGCCGCGGCTTCGAGACCATGGTGGAGTACACGGCGCCGGTGTTCTGGCTGTTTCTGTTCCTGACCGGCGTCGCCCTGCTCGTGCTGCGCCGTCACGACCCCGGGCGGCCGCGGCCCTTCCGCGTCCCCTTCTACCCGCTCACGCCGCTGGCATTCTGTGCGACCAGCGGCTACCTGGTGTACTCCAGCCTGGCCTACACCGGCCTGGGCGCCCTGGTCGGCGTGGGGGTGCTCGGCGCCGGCGCGCTCGGCCTGGCCCTGACCAAGAAAGGATCGTGACCATGCGGCTCCACCGTTCGCTCGTCGCCGTCGTCCTCTCGCTGATCGCCGGCCTAGTCGTCGCCTCGACCTCGGCCCAGCCGCTCAAGCCGCTCGAGAAGGAGCCGGAAGTTCCGTACGTGCCGACCCACGAGCGCATCGTGGCCGAGATGCTCAAGGTCGCCAAGGTCGGCAAGAACGACGTCCTCTACGACCTCGGCTCCGGGGACGGGCGCATCGTCATCACCGCGGCCAAGAAGTTCGGCACCCGCGGCGTCGGCGTGGACATCGATCCCGTCCGGGTCAAGGAGGCGCGGGAGAACGCGGCGAAGGCCGGCGTGACGGACCGCGTGAAGTTCCTGCAGCAAGACCTGTTCGAGACCGACATCCGCGAGGCGACCGTCGTCACGCTGTACCTGCTGCCGGAGGTCAACCTGCGTCTGCGGCCCAAGCTGCTGAGCGAGCTGAAGCCGGGCACGCGGGTCGTCTCGCACAACTACGACATGGGCGACTGGACGCCGCTCAAGACGCTCCAGGTGAGCGTCCCGGAGGATCACACCATCTACTACTGGGTCGTGCCGCCGCCCGGCGGCAGCCGCTGAGCGCAACCCGGGGAACCTGGCCACGGCATCCGTTCGATGGCCCGCGCCGCCAAGACGTCCACGGTCGTTCTCCTCGTGCGACACGGGCAAACCGCGACGACCGGGCGCCTGTTGCCCGGCCGCGCGCCCGGTCTGCATCTGTCCGACGACGGCCGCCGTCAGGCCGAGGCGGCGGCCCAGCGCATCGCCAAGGTGAAGCGTGTCGCCGCCGTCTACGCGTCACCGCTCGAGCGCGCGCGTGAGACGGCGCTGCCGATCGCGCGCGCCCGGGGCCTGGCCGTGCGCATCGAGCGCGGGCTGCTCGACCTCGACGTCGGGCGATGGACCGGCTTGCGCCTGGACCGGGTGAGCAAGCGGCCGGAATGGTCGATCGTGCAACGCTACCCCAGCGGCTTCCGGTTTCCCGACGGCGAGTCGTTCGTCGAGATGCAGACGCGGGTGACGACGCTGCTGGCGACCCTGGTCGAACGCCACCGCGGCGGCGTGGTCGTGGTCGTCTCTCACGCCGACCCCATCAAGGCCGCGCTGGCCCACGCGCTCGGCATGCACCTGGACCTGTTCCAGCGCCTGGTCATCGCGCCGGGCTCCATCACGACGATCGCCTACGGGGCGGGCGGTCCGATGGTCCTCGGCATGAACGCCCTCGGCGAGCCGGCCGCCTCGTGAGCGCGTCGTTCGAGTTCGACGGTCCCGATCACTTCACCGCCGGCGCGATGGGACCTCCCGGCCAGCGCGTGTTCTACCTGCAGGCCCGGGAGCGAGGCACCGTCGTCACGCTCAAGTGCGAGAAGGAGCAGGTCGTCGCGCTCGGCGAGTATCTCGGCGGCGTGCTGGCGCGGCTGCCCGGCGATGCCGCCACCGCCGGCACCAGGCCGGAGTTGCTGCAACCCGTCGAGGTCGCGTGGCCGGTGGGCTCCCTCGGCGTCGGCTACGACAGCGACCACGACCGCATCGTGGTCGTGGCCAACGAGCGGGTGGAGGACGCGGAGGACGAGGACGCGGAGCAGCCGAAGCTCGACGCCCCCGAGCCCGCTTCGGCGCGCTTCGCCATCACCCGAGCCCAGGCCGCGGCCTTCGTCGAGGGCGCCCGGGTGCTGCAGCGCGCCGGCCGTCCGACCTGCCCGATGTGCGGTGAGCCGAAGGATCCGGCGGGCCACATATGTCCGCGCAGCAACGGGCACGTAGTCCGCAAGGCGTGATGGGGGCGAGCACCGCCGTCGAGGTCCTCGCCCGCGGCGTGCTCGCGGTCAGGGGCCGGCTGCCCGGCAGCAGCAACGCGACCCTGCTGGTCGAGGCCGAGTTGGACGGCGAGACCGCACTGGCCGTGTACAAGCCCGTCCGCGGCGAGCGTCCACTGTGGGACTTCCCACCGGGCCTGTTCCGCCGCGAGCTGGCCGCCTGGCATCTTTCGGAGGCGCTCGGCTGGGGGCTGGTCCCGCTCACCGTGGAGCGCGAGGACGGGCCGTACGGAGTGGGCTCGCTGCAGCTGTTCATCGCGGCCGACTTCGAGCAGCACTACTTCACGCTGCGCGAGGACGAGCGACATCACGACCGCCTGCGGCGCATCTGCGCCTTCGACGTCATCGCCAACAACGCCGATCGCAAGAGCGGCCACTGCCTGCTGGCCGAGGGCGGCGTGATCTACGCGATCGACAACGGCCTGTGCTTCCACGTCGAGCCCAAGCTCCGCACGGTCATCTGGGATTTCGCCGGCGAGCCCCTGCCGAGATCGATCCTGGACGATCTGCGACGCCTGGTGGCCCGCCCCCTTCCCCCGGCGCTGACCGAGCTGATCGACGCCGACGAATGCCGGGCGCTCCTCACGCGAGGCCGGGCTCTCGTCAAGGCGGGCCGCCTTCCGACCGACACGCTCGGCCACGGTTATCCGTGGCCCCTCGTCTGAGGCCTCCGTGAGCGCGGCGCCCTACGAGCCCTATCTGCCGGCGACCGACATGCCGCGGTTCGTGCGTGAACTGGCGGACTTCGTCGGCTTCGACGAGAGCGAGGCGGCCAT
>JBKOZA010000504.1:0-5171 GCA_046725675.1 Candidatus Methylomirabilota bacterium | reverse complement strand
GCATCGTCTCCTGGTGGTCGGCCGGGCGGGTGGCGGTCACCGCCGACCCGCCCGTCGCCCGGCGATCAGGCCTTCTTCGGGTCCTTGCTACCGCCGACTAGCTTCTCGCAGGCGCCGGCCGGCATGTAGATCCAGGCATCCCCCTGGTTGTCGCGCTTGGAGGTTCCGGCGCACGACGAGTTGGCGGTCTGGCAGTCGTTCTTGCCGGCCTTGACGACGCCGTAGCACTTCTCGGCCTCGAACTTGGGCTTGGGGGCCGGGCCGGCCTGCGAGGCGATCGGCATCGCGAGGGCGGCGGCCACGGCGGACGCGATGAGGAGCTGGGACGTCTTCACGTGAATCTCCTTCCGTACGGGCCCGGTTGATCGGGCCGGCCCTCGGCGGAGCCCGTCCTCGCCGTAAGCCGGAGCATTCTCGGGCTCAGACACGCCCCCGGCGTCGTGAGGTTCGCCGAACCGATCGGCGGCTGGCCTGTGTCTCACCGCCGGAATGGACGCCAGGACACCACCGCCGGGACCGCGGGGAGGCGGAATTGGCCTCCGGTCTCCCCATGTGGCCCAGGTCATCGCGGAGCGCCCGGCGGTCGGCTGGCTCGAAGTTCACGCCGAGAACTACATGGGCGGGGGCCCCGGCCTCCGGGCCCTCCTGGACCTCCGCCGCGACTACCCGGTCTCGATCCATGGGGTGGGGCTGTCACTGGGCAGCGCCGAGGGACTCGACGGCGCCCACCTGGAGCGCCTCGCCGACCTGGTAGAGCGCGTCGAGCCGGCCCTGGTGTCCGAGCACCTGTCGTGGAGCGTCTCAGGGGGGACCTACCTGAACGACCTACTACCGCTGCCCTACACCGAGGAGAGTCTCGCCCTGGTCAGCGCGCACGTCCGCCGGGTCCAGGACCGGCTGGGCCGACAGCTGCTGGTCGAGAACCCGTCCAGCTACCTGCGCTTTCGCGAGTCGGTGATCCCCGAGGTCGAATTCCTCAACGCGCTGGCCCAGCGGACCGGATGCGGCCTGCTCTGCGACGTCAACAACGCTTACGTGACCTGCCGGAACCTGGGCGGAGATCCCGGCGCGTACCTCGACGCAGTGGACGCGGAGGCCGTCGGCGAGATTCACCTGGCCGGTCACGCGGTGAACGACGCCGACGGCCACACGATCCTGATCGACGACCACGGCTCGCGCGTCGCCCCGGCGGTGTGGCAGCTCTACGCGCGAGCGCTGGCGCGCTTTGGCCCGGTGGCGACCCTCGTGGAGTGGGACACGGACCTGCCGGCCCTGGCCGTGCTGGTCGAGGAGGCGGCGGCCTCCGACGCCATGCTCAGCGCGGCCGGGCGTGTCGAGGCCGATGCCGACGCTGCGTGAGCTACAGGCCCACGTGCGCGCGGCGATGCTCGACGGCGACGAGGGTGCCGCCGCGGCCGCCGTCCACGACGACGACCTCGGGGCTGCCGCGCGGCTGGCCGTCTATCGTCACCACGTCCTGACGAGCCTGACCGTCACGCTGGAATCGACCTACCCGGTCGTGGCGCGGCTCGTCGATCCCCGATTCTTCCGCTACGCCGCGGACCGGTACATTCGTGAGCAGCCACCCACAGGGCCGTGCCTGTTCGAGTACGGCGGGGGCCTCGCCGAGTTCCTCGCAGGCTTCGAGCCCAGCCGCCACCTCGCGTACCTGCCCGACGTGGCACGACTGGAGTGGGCGATGAACGTCGCGCTCCACGCGCCCGACGTCTCGCCGATGGCCCCCGAGGCTCTTCGTTCCGCGACGCAGACCGCGTTGCACCCCTCGTTGACGCTCCTCGCATCGCCATGGCCGATCGACGCGGTCTGGCGCGCCAACCAGCCAGAGGCCGGCGACCAGGCCGTGGACCTCGACACCGGAGCGGTTCGCCTACAGATTTGGCGCGCGGGCGACGACGTCGTGTTCCGACGCCTCACCGTTGGAGCGTACGCATTCCGCGAAGCGCTGCGGATGAGCGGCGCGCTCGAGGGGGCCGCGGAGGCGGCGCTGGCGGCCGATCGCGGCCTCGACCTGACCGGACTCGTCCGGGAGCTGCTCGACGAAGGTGTGCTGGTCGCGCGTCAGCCTCGCTAGTCGCTCCTCGATGTACACTGCCGCCCATGGACGAGCTCACGACCCTGGCCGCCACGCTGGGCGCGCGGCTGAAGGAGCGGAAGGAAACCATCGCCGTCGCCGAGTCCTCCGCGGGTGGGCTGATCTCGGCGGCCCTGCTCGCCGTGCCCGGGGCCTCGGCCTACTTCCTCGGCGGCGTGGTGGTGTACACGCAGGCGGCGCGGCGCGCGCTGCTGCAGGTTCCGGACGAATCGGTCGCGGGCGTTCGCTCGAGCACCGAAGCCTACGCGACCATCAAGGCGCGAGCCGTCCGCGCGCTGCTCGGCACGACGTGGGGCCTGGCCGAGACCGGCGCCACCGGACCGACCGGCAACCGGTATGGCGACGCGCCCGGCCACGCCTGCTTCGCGATCGCCGGTCCGGTCGAGCAGGCCCTGACGCTCGAGACGCGGGTGCCCGACCGCGAGGCCAACATGCGGGCGTTTGCGAAGGCCGCCCTCGAGCTGCTGCAGAGCGCGCTCGTGAGGCCTCGATGACGAACGGCGGCGCTCAGCCCTCCGCGGATCCCGCTCGTGTCGTGGTCGTCGTCCCCCGCAAGGAAACGGGGCTGCACGACTACTTGCAGCGCTCGCTGGGTGCGCTGAAGAACGTCGAGGTCGTGCTGGACCGCCGAGCCGTCGCGACGGCGCGCCCGGACGAACGGCGTCGGCGGCCGTCCCCGAACTCGGAGCGCAGAATCCTCATGTGCTCGCTGGTGCGCTGTCCGCCCGAGGGCGCCACGCCCACGACCGCCGAAACCCCGCCCCTGGACACCGGCCACTCGCGCACGATGCTCTGGCCGGCTCTGCGTCTCGAGAACCTCTAACCGCTCGGGTGGGCTGACCACCCCCCGTCGGTCAGAATCAGAGCCTGCCCACCCCCCGACCTGTCGACGTCCGGGCCCGCCCAGGAGTCGGGGCTGACCCTGCTCTACAAGCCGATTGCGCTCGGGGATCTCAAGGCCGCAGTCGACGCGGCGTGCAGACAGTAGACGGTCCCGCAACGCCGCGCCAAGCGCGCTGGGCTCCGACGAGGCGCTTAGGCGGCCTGGGAACTCCGCTGCCGGAAGGCCTCGAACCGCTCCTGCATCCGCTCACCGAGTGCCTCCAGCTCGTCGTTGCCGAGCTTCTGGGCGAGCTTGAACATTTCCTTTTCTTCCTCGTCGGCGTGGTGCTCGACGAGCTCGGACAGCACCGTCATCTTGGCCTCGAAGCGCTCGTCCTCCGGGTCCACACGCGGGAGCTCGGCGAGCACGAGCTTCACCACGTGATGCTCCTCGTACGCCTCGAGCACCATCTCCTCGGCCTTCCGGGTGTCCAAACCGCGCACGGCCGGGTAGAAGATCTCCTCCTCGATCAGCGTGTGTCCCTCGAGGTTTTTGGCGACCTTGTCGAGCATCTGGCGTCGCTGGCGTGGACTGTCGGTGTCCTCGATCTTCTTGAAGAGGCTCTTGACTTCCTTGTGCTGCTTCTTGAGCAGGTCGGTCGCCTTCATCTCGCAATCCTCCGACCCCTCTACAAAGCAAATTCGCTGCCCGTGTCTGCGACTCACCGGCCGCGAAAGATCGGCTCCCGCTTCTCGACGAACGCCTTCGCGGCCTCGCGATGATCTTCGGTGAAGCCCGTCCGGGTGTGGTGCCATGCCTCCAGGTCCAGGCAGTCCTTGAGCGAGCCCGCCTCGGCCGCGTTCATGTTACGTTTCATGTAGCGCAGCGCCACCCGGGGTCCGTGGGCCAGACGCGTGGCCAGCGACTGCGTCACCTCCTCGAGCCGGGCATCCGGTACGACCCGGTTCACCAGCCCCATCGCCAGTGCCTGGGCGGCGTCGACGATCTCGGCCGTGTAGTACAGCTCACGGGCCCTGGCGGTGCCGACCAGCTGGGTGAGGAACCAGCTGCCACCGAAATCGCCCGAGTAGCCCACACGCGCGAAGGCGGTGGCGAAGCGTGCCGAGTCGGCCGCCACACGCAGGTCGCAGGCCATGGCCAGCGACAGGCCGGCGCCCGCCGCAGCCCCCCGCACCATGGCGATGGTCGGCTTGGGCATCTCGTGCAGCCAGCGTGAGACCTCCATGCGCGAGCGCAACGCCTGGGCCTTCTCCTCGAGCGTGGTGCCCCCGAACTCCCGACCTTCGGCCATGGCCTTGACGTCGCCGCCGGCGCAGAAGCCACGGCCGCTGCCGGTCAGGACGACCGCCCCCACGTCGCCGGCGTCGGCCAAACGGGCCAGCGCTTCCAGGAGCGCGTCCAGCATCTCTCCCGACAGCGCGTTGAGCCGCTCGGGCCGGTTGAGCGTGAGCGTCGCGACCCCGTCCTTGATCGACTCGAGCAGCTCCTGCGTCATGGCATCCTCCGGCACGGCGGCAAGGTGGCCGCCTATGATACTCCTGGACTGATGCCGAGCCGGGAGGCCGTGGCATGACCATCACCGCCGAGTTGTGGACCGCCATGGCGCCGATCTACGGGGCGATCCTGCGACATCCGTTCCTGGCCGGCCTCACCGACGGCTCGCTGCCACGCGACCGATTCCGGTTCTATGCCGTTCAGGACGCGCTCTACCTGCGCGAGTTCGCGCGCGCGTTGTCGCTGGCAGCTGCGCGGGCGCCCGAGGACGACTGGATCATCATGTTCAGCGAGCACGCGGCGAACACCCTGCGGGTCGAGCGCGCCCTGCACGAGAGCTTCTTCAAGGAGTTCGGCCTGGCCCCGGGCGAGGTCGCGGCCACCCCCCTGGCGCCGACGAACCAGGCGTACACCAGCTATCTGCTGGCCGTCGCCTACGGCGCGCCCTTTCATGAGGCCCTGGCCGCGCTGCTGCCGTGCTACTGGGTCTACTGGGAAGTCGGCAAGGCGCTCGAGCGCAGCGGCTCGCCGGATCCCCTCTACGCCCGCTGGATCGCCACCTACGCCTCCGACGAGTTCGGCGACGCCGTCCGTGCCGTACTGGCTGCGACGGACGTCGTGGCCGGACGTCTCCGCCCGGCCGAGCGGGAGTCCATGCGCCGGCACCTGCTCGTGACCGCACGCTACGAGTGGATGTTCTGGGACATGGGCTGGCGCCTG
>JBKOZA010000503.1:0-16662 GCA_046725675.1 Candidatus Methylomirabilota bacterium | reverse complement strand
ATCTCGGCCTCGTCCAGCAGCGCCTGGACGCCCTGCTCGACGCCGTGCGCCGGATCCTTGGCCGTCGTGAGCACCTTGCCGACCCGGATCGCGCCACTCGCCTCGTCGACGACGACGAGATCGGTGAACGTGCCCCCGATGTCCACGCCGAGGCGTGCCGACATGGACGAGAGTCTACACCGGGTAACGGCACGTGCGATGCAGTCAGGTCAGGCGTGGAAGAATCCCGACGCGCCGTCCTGGCGGCACTGGCCGGCAACCTGGCGCTCGCCGTGCTCAAGGCCGTCAGCGCGGCGGCCACCGGCAGCGCGGCGGTGCTCGCGGAGACCTTCCACTCCATCGCCGACACCGGTAATCAGGTGCTGCTGTTCGTGGGGCTGCGGCTAGGCCGCCGTCCTCCACACGCCGCCCACCCTTCGGCCACGGCATGAACGTGTACTTCTGGTCGTTCCTCGTCTCGGTGGTGCTGTTCACGCTGGGCGGGGCCTTCTCGATCCGCGAGGGCGCACAAGCTGCTCGAGTCCGGTTCGCACGTGGCCTCGGTGTGGGCCTTCGTCGTCCTCGGCGGTGCGTTCGTGTTCGAGTCCCTGTCGCTCACAGCTACGAGCTGAGCGCTCCAGCGATCCAGGGGGGACACTCCTCTCCGCGAGTACTGGCGGCGCAACCGTGATCCAACGCTGCTGCTCCTGATCGGCGTCGCCCTCGTGCTCGCGCTCGAGAGCCACTCGTTGCTGCTGGGTGAATCAGCTCCCCGTGACGTTCTCGACCGGATCGTCACGGTGGCGAGCGCCGACGCCGCCGTGTCGAGGGTGGTGGGACTGCGGACGATGCATTTGGGACCCACCTCGCTACTGGTGGTCCTCGAGATCGATTTCCGCGACGAGCTCTCCGCGGCCGAGGTCGAAGCTGCCAGCACCCGGTTGCGGCGGACCGTCGCCGCGGCGGTGGGCGAAACCGGGGACCCGCGCCTGGTCGTCATCGACCCGCGCACCGCCCCGTCGAGCGCGCGGACGGCCGCGGCGTAGGCGACCAGGCTAGCGCGACGTACGCTGGCCGCTCGCGACCGCGGCGGCCACCCCGAGGCCGATGTACATCCCGCCGGAGACCCACCGTTCACCCGCCACGAACCGCTGGTGGCGACGGAGCCACTGCGCCGCGCTGCCGGCGGTCAGGGCGTAGCTGCCGTCGGTGATCAGCCCGAGGGAGACGAAGAGGCCGCCCAGCACGAGGATCTGCGTTCCGACGTGACCCCGCGCCACGTCGACGAATTGCGGCAGGAAGGCCAGGAAGAACAGCGCCGTCTTGGGGTTCAGGACGTTGACGACGACACCGTCCAGGAATGCCCGGCCCAGCCGTGGACCGCCCGCTTGCCTGCCGCCGGCGTCGGGCGCCCGGTCCAGCAACTTGCGGATGCCGAGGTACACCAGATACGCGGCGCCCAGGTACTTCACCGTGCTGAAGGCGGCGGCCGAGGCCGCCAGCAGGGCCGTGAGACCCGCCGCGGCGGCGGCGACGTGCACGAGGGTGCCGGTGTGCACACCGAGCATCGAGACGAGCCCGGCGCGGCGCCCCTGGTCGATCGAGCGCGCGACGATGTAGAGGACGGCCGGGCCCGGGGTCAGCAGCAGCGCGAGCGCGGCGAGGACGAAGATACCGAGGCTCGTCGGATCGGGGGTCGGGATCACCGAGGCTCTCCTCTCGAGATACAGGGTACTCGTGCCGACGCCGTCACGCGACGAACACGGCCATGATCAGGATGTCCACGAATGTGCGCCCGCGTGGCAACTGGCGGCGCAACACCCCTTCCGTCTCGAACCCGGCCCGCCGGTAAAGGGCGATCGCGCGCGGGTTGTCGGAGGCGACCTCCAGAAGGATCTTACGCAGCCCCAGCTTCGCCGCCCGCCTCAGCATGAGCAACAGCGTCTCGTGGGCTATACCCTGCCCCCAGCAATCCTTCTCGCCGATCACCACGCCGAAATAGGCCGTACGACTGCGGCGGTCGATGCGCGTGAGGTTGGTCAGGCCGACCAGTCTGCTCGATGGGCGCAGCTCCACGGCGAACGTCAGGCGGGTCGTGTCGAACCCGTCGGACACGGCGCGGAGCCATCGCTGGGCTTCCCTGATCCCGAACGGAGCGTCGGACCAGAGCGCGCCCCGCCGCAGGTCCTCGTCGCGACGCCACGCGATGACCCGCGCCAGATCGGCGCGCCGAAAGGTACGCAGCCGCACGCGGTCGGCTCCCCGCGCCACCTCCCGGGGGCGGATCACCGGGGACTCCAGTCGCGCACTCCGCCCCGAGCCGCGTTCGGCTCAGTGAAGGCGTCCGGCGACCGCACCAGCTCGTCCATGGAGGACGGTCCACGTTAGCCCAGCCCACCAGGGAACCGTGAACCGAATCTCCTCACGAGACAAACGCTTGAATTGACGGCGCTCCGCGCAGGTCACCGTGACGGTGCGAGGACGCGCTCGGCCTCGTACTCGCTCAAGAGACGGACGGCGTCGCCCGCGCGGACCTCGCCCTCGGCCAGCACGCGGGCGTATACGCGACTCCAGCCGGGACGGCGCTTCTGCGAGACCCGACTGTAGTGCCGGCCGAGGAACACCTGGGCGATCGTCGCGCACGGGCTCGTGTAGCGCGTCACCTGCACCAGCACGTGCTCGCCGAGCAACAGATTGGTGCCAGGTACCACCAGGCTCCAGTCCAGCCGCTCGGTCGTCACGTTCTCGCCGATGGCCCCTGGCGCGATCACGTGCCCCTCGGCGACCAGCGCCTGGATCGCTTCCCACGGAAACAAGCACAGCGCGCGCTCGGGCCCTCCGTGGTGCTCGGTGTCGTGGTGGGCGTCGCCCTCGAGGCCGAGGCGGCCGACCCGTGCCGCCGGGACCGCACGCTTCGGCACGCCACCCAGCGAGACACTCAGCTGGAGGATACGGCCTCGGTCGACCACTCAGGCCCCCTCCCGGCGGATCATTCTCCGGACGGTGGCCTCCAGCACGACCTCGTCGCGCTGATTGAGGATCCGGTGGCGATAGGTGACGATCCCGCGGTCGGCCTTCTTCGTCTCCCGCTTGTCGACGACCTCGACCTCGACCCGGATCGTGTCCCCCTCCAGCACGGGCGCCACCACTGTCAGATCTCCACCGAGCCAGGCCATGCCGGTGCCGTGGATCAGTCCGGTCTGCATGACCAGGCCCTCGCTCAGCGCGAACGTCAGCGCGCCAGGCGCCGCCCGGCGGCCGAAGACCGACTCCCGCTTGACGTACTCCATGTCGAGGAACAGTGGTTCGGTGAACCCGCACTGGTTGACGAAGTTGACGATGTCGGTCTCCGAGACCGTCCGGGCCAGCGTGCGATAGACCGTACCGACCTGGTGCCGCTCGAACGTCACTCCGGACGCGTGCATGCTCACTCTCCCAGGTACGCTCGACGGACCTCGGCGTTCTCGCTGAGCATGGTGGCGGTGCCGGTCAGGACGATGGCGCCGGTCTCGAGCACGTACCCCCGATGGGCGATGCTGAGCGCCATCGAGGCGTTTTGTTCGACGAGCAAGATCGTGGTGCCCTGGCGGTTGACCTCGGCGATGGTCTCGAAGATCTGCTCGACCAGGACCGGGGCCAGCCCCATCGACGGCTCGTCCAGCAGCAGCAGCCGCGGCCGGGCCATCAGCGCGCGACCGATGGCCAGCATCTGCTGCTCGCCGCCCGACAGCGTACCGGCCACCTGCGCGATGCGCTCGGACAGCCGCGGGAACAGCGCGAACACGCGCTGCAGGTCCGCGTCGATTCCCCCGTCGCGACGCAGGAAGGCGCCCATCATGAGGTTCTCGCGCACGGTGAGGCGGTTGAAGATGCGGCGTCCCTCCGGGACGTGACCGATGCCGAGACCGACTACGTCGTGGGGCGGCGTGCCGACCAGCGGCTTGTCCTCCAGCTGAACCGCGCCTCCCCGGGGAACGAGCAGCCCCGAGATGGTCTTGAGCGTGGTGGTCTTGCCGGCCCCGTTGTTGCCGAGCAGAGCGACGATCTCGCCCCGCTGGACCTCGAGCGAGACTCCCTTCAGCGCGTGGATCTCGCCGTAGTAGACGTGCAGGTCGTCAAGGCGCAGCATGCGACTTCCGAGACGCGCGTCGGCCCAGGTAGGCCTCGACCACGCGCGCGTCGCCCTGGACCTCGCGCGGCAGGCCCTCGGCGATCTTCTCGCCGTGGTCGAGCACCGTCACCCGGTCGGAGACTTCCATCACCACCCGCATGTTGTGCTCGATGAGCAGGATCGCCAGCCCGAGGTCGGCCACGAGCTGACGGAGCAGTCCCATGAGGTGCCCGGCCTCGCCCTGCGTCATGCCCGCGGTGGGTTCGTCGAGGAGCAGCAGCGCGGGCCCGGAGGCCAGCGCGCGCGCCAGCTCCAGCCTCCGCTGGTCGCCGTAGGGGAGATTGCGGGCGACCTCGTTGGCCTTGCCCCGTAGGCCCACGCGCTCCAGCAGCTCGCCGCCGCGCTGCCAGAGGCCGCGCTCGACCGCGTGGAAGCGCGGGCGGTGCGCGAGGGCGTCCCAGAGATGCAGCGGCACTCGCGCGTGCATGCCGACCAGGACGTTCTCGATCGCGGTCATGTTCGCGAACAGCCGGATATTCTGGAACGTCCGACACACCCCCAGCGCGGTGATCTGATCCGGCCTCAACCCGAGCAGCGAGCGCCCGCGAAAGGTCACCTCGCCGCCGTCCGGCTCGTAGAGCCCGGTGAAAACGTTGAACAGCGTCGTCTTGCCGGCGCCGTTGGGGCCGATGATGGAGGAGATGCCGCGCTCGAGGGCGTAGTCGACCCGATTGATCGCGACCAGACCCCCGAACCGCTTGGTTACGGCCCGGGCCTCGAACAGCGCGCTCACGACGTCACGACCGGGGTGACCGTGGAGTCCTGCTGCGCCTGCGCCAGCTCGCGCTGACGGCGGCGAGCAGGGAAGATGCCCTGCGGGCGGAAGATCATCATGAGGACGAGAATGATGCCGAAGACCATCCGCTCGTACTTCGCCGGCTCCAGCTGGGTGGGGAGGTTGGCCAGGCTGTAGCCCAGCACGGTCACGCCGGCGTTCTTCAGCTCGTTCAGCCAGAGCGAGAAGCCCTTGAGGACTTGAAGATTCAGCACCGTCACGACGGTGGCGCCCACCACCGCCCCCGGGATCGACCCCATGCCGCCCAGGATGACCATCGCCAGCACGCCGATCGACTCCAGGAACGTGAACGACTCCGGGTTGATGAAGATCTGCTTGGCCGAGAAGACTACGCCCATGACACCGGCGAACGACGCCCCGCAGGCGAAGGCCATCAGCTTGGCGCGAACCAGCGGCACCCCCATCGCCTGGGCCGCCAGCTCGTCCTCCCGCATGGCTTCCCACGCCCGCCCGATGTGCGAGTCCTCCAGCCGACGGTTGACCACGATGACGACCACGACGATCAGCAGCACCAGGAAGTAGAAGGCCTCGTTGTAGGGAATCCCGAGGGCAGGCGGGCGTCCGATCGGGGTAATCCCCTTGGGGCCATTGGTGAGATTGATCGGCTTGTCGAGGTTGTTGGCCAGCACCCGAATGACCTCGCCGAAGCCGAGGGTGACGATGGCCAGGTAGTCGCCCCGCAGCCGGAGCACCGGCAACCCGAGGAGAACGCCGGTGAGGGCGGCCACACCCAGCCCCACGAACAGGAACACGTAGAACCAGCCCGGCGCCAGCGGGAACCCGCCCCCGAAGATCAGGTTGGCCTGGGGGGAGCCGAATATCGCCCACGAGTACGCGCCGACGGCGAAGAACGCGACGTAGCCGAGATCCAGCAGGCCGGCCAGTCCCACGACGATGTTCAGTCCCAGGGCCAGGGCGGCGAAGATGCCAACCTGGGTCGCGACTTCCAGGTAGTAGCCGTTGAAGAAGCCGATCAGCGGCATGAGCACGATCAGCGCGAGACCGAGCAGGCCGGCTCGGAGCCAGCCCGGGATACGAGTGACGTAGACGAAGAGCAGCGAGCACTGGAAGGCGAGGAAGACGAGGATGGACCGAGGGAAGACGGCCACGAGGGTGGCCGACAGCGCGACTACCGCCACTGCCGTCACCGAGTGGATCATGCGCGGCCCCGGACGACCTCGCCCAGCAGGCCCTTCGGCCGGAAGATCAGGATCAGGATCAGGACCGAGAACGCGAAGATGTCCTTGTACTCGGCGCCGAAGGCCCCGCCGGTGAGCAGCGACATGTACGACGCCGCGAAGGCCTCCAGCAGACCGAGCACCAGGCCGCCCAGCATCGCCCCCGGGATGTTCCCGATGCCGCCCAGCACGGCCGCCGTGAAGGCCTTCAGGCCCGGGATGAACCCCGTGTAGGGGTTGATGAGGCTGTACTGGATCCCGAACAGGACGCCGGCGGCGCCCCCCATGGCGCCACCGATGAGGAACGTGAGCGAGATGATCCGGTTGACGTTGATGCCCATCAGGCTGGCCGCCGCCTGGTCCTCGGCCACCGCTCGGATGGCGGTGCCGATCCGGGTGCGGTTGACGAGCGCGTGGAGGGCCCACAGCATGAGCAGGGCGGCCACGATGACCACCAGCGAGCGGACCGAGACGTCCAGCGTGCGCGTCAACTCGAAGCGATGGTTCATCGCGTCCATGGTCGGGTACACGAGGTTGAAGGCATTGCGCCAGATGGACTCGAACAGCCGAATGATGTCCTGCAGGAAGAACGACACGCCGATGGCCGAGATCAGCGGGATCAGGCGAGGGGCCGCGCGGAGCGGCCGGTAGGCGACCCGTTCGATCGTGACGGCCAGCAGACCGCTGGCCAGCATGCCGGCCAGGATCACCAGGACGAGCACGACGAGCCACGGCAGGCGCGCGAGCCAGCCCGCCGACTGCAGCGACAACAGGATCTCGACACCGACGAACGCGCCGAAGATGAAGATCTCGGAGTGCGCGAAGTTGATGAACTCCAGCACGCCGTACACCATCGTGTACCCGAGGGCGATCAGCGCATACATGAACCCCAGCAAGATCCCGTCGAGAAGAACCTGAGGGAAGATGCCGATCAGGAGCTCGTAGTCCATCCGATGCCTGCGCGCTCGCGTGGCGCCCGCCGCCGGAACGGGTTGGCCGGAGGGCGTGAGCGGCGCGGGGGGAGGGTCCGCCGCGACCTTGCCTCGGGGAGCGCCGGACCCTGCCCCCCGCGCTGCTCACGCCCTGCGAGGGAGCGCTACTTCTTCGCGGCCGGCGCCGCGATCGTGAGCTGCTTGACGATCTTGTTGTCGCCCCACTTCTCGGGGTTCTCGCTGGCGACCTGGAGCACGAAGTAGAGCGCCTTCTTGCGATCGCCCTTGCCGTCGAACTCGATCTCGCCGGTGATGCCCTTGTGCTTGACGTTGCGGACGGCCGTCGAGACGTCCTCGCGGCTGGGGACCTTGCCACCCTTGGCGGCAGCCTCGATCGCCTTCAGAGCGATGGCGGTGGCGTCGTACGCCTCGGCCGCGTAGGGCTCGGGGTTCTTGCTGAACTTCTTCTTGAAGTCGTCCACGAACCCCTTGGCGCCGGCCAGCGCCGAGGCCGGGCCGGCCGCCGAGGTGTAGTACATGCCCACCACCGCCTTGCCGGCGATCTTGGTCAGGTCGGAGGAGTCCATCCCGTCGGGGCCCATGAACTTGGCCTTGATGCCCTTCTCGCTCGCCTGCTTGAAGAACGGCGCCCCCTGGTCGTAGATGCCGCCGAAGTAGATGAGGTCGGGGTTCTTGGCCTTGATCGGCGTCAGGATGGCGTCGAAGTTCGACTTTTCCTCAGTGCCGTCGAAGCCGGCCACGTTGAGCCCCTTCTTCTTGGCGTCGTCGCGGAAGAACTCGGCCACGCCCTGCCCGTACGTCGTCTTGTCGTGGACGATGTACACGCTCTTGGCCTTGACGGTGCCGGCCGCGAACTCGGAGCCGACGACGCCCTGCACGTCGTCGCGCCCGCACACGCGGTTGACGTTGGCGTAGCCGCGGTCGGTCACGGTCGGGTTCGTGTTCGCCGGCGAGATCATCGTGAGGTTGACTTCCTTGTAGACCTCGGACGAGGGAATGGCGACGCCGGAGTTGAGGTGACCGATGACGGCCACGATGTCCTTGTCGGCGATGATGTTCTTGGCGTTGGCCACGCCGACGTCGGGCTTGGCCTGGTCGTCGAACGGCACCAGCTCGACCTTGAACCCGGCCTTTTCCAGGGGACCCTTGAACTTTTCGATCGCGAGCTGGGCGCCGAGCTTGATGCCCTCCCCGAGTGCCGCCTGGCCGCCCGAAAGCGGGCTCTGGGTGGCGATCTTGATGGTGCCCTTGCCCTGGGCCTGCAACGGAGAGGCCCCCGGCAGGAGGGCGACGGCGAGCGCCAGGCAGAGGACCAGGGCGCCGCGGAGATACATCGAGTTCATGGGAGCCTCCTTGATCGTTGAATCAGGGATTTACGCGCCGCCAATTTATAGCGATGGCCGGGGGGCGGTCAAGCCCCGCGCCACCTGGATCAGCGCGAGAAAGCGCGCGGAAGCGGCCCGCGGGTCGTCGGCCGCGCCGACCGCGGAGATCACGGCGACGCCGTCGGCGCCAGCGCGGATGACCTCCGCGACGTTGTCGTGCGTGATCCCGCCGATGCCTATCAACGGAACGCGGATCTCGCCGCGAAGTTTCCGGAGCAGATCGGGTCCGACCAACTCGAACCCCGTCTTGGAGTGGGTGGCGAACATGGAACCCGCGGCCACGTAATCGGCGCCCTCGGCCTGCGCGGCCCGGGCCTGGGTCAGGCTGTGGGTCGAGACGCCGAGGATCATGCCCGGGCGCAGCAGGGGGCGGGCGAGACGCGCCGGAAGGTCGTCCTGGCCGAGGTGGACGCCGTCAGCGTCGACGGCCAGCGCCAGGTCGACGCGGTCGTTGACGATGAAGGTCGTCCCAGCCGCACGGCAGCGCGCGCGCAGCCGCTCGGCCAGCGGCAGCACCCGTCCCGACGGCCACTCCTTCTCGCGAAGCTGCACCATCCGACAGCCGCCGTCGATGACGGCCGCCAGGAGATCATCCAGACTTCGGTTCCGGACGATGGCCCGGTCGAGGATCACGTACAGCGTCGGGTCCATCAGACGGTGGCCAGACGAGCGCCGTCGACGCTGGTGAATCGGCCCTCGACGAAGGCGGGATCGGCCAGAACCCTGAGGTGGAAGGGGATCGTGGTCTTCACGCCCTCGACGAGCGTCTCCACGAGCGCCCGGCGCATGCGATCGATGGCCGTGGCCCGGTCGGAGCCGTGCACGATGATCTTGGCCAGCAGCGAGTCGTAGAACGCCGGCACCACGTAGGGTGCCATCAGATGGCTGTCGACGCGCACACCGAATCCGCCCGGCGGGATCCAGGCGGTCACCCGGCCGGCGCTGGGCGCGAACGTCTCCGGGTCCTCGGCGTTCACCCGGCATTCGAGCGCGTGGCCGTGCCGCCGGACGTCGTCTTGGCGATAGCCGAGCGGCTCACCGGCGGCGACACGGATCTGCTCCCGGACCAGGTCGATGCCGGTGACCATCTCGGTGACCGGGTGCTCGACCTGGATGCGCGTGTTCATCTCGATGAAGTAGAAGTGACCGGTCTGGGCGTCCACGAGGAACTCGACGGTGCCGGCGCTCATGTAGTTCACGGCGGCGGCGGCGACCAGCGCGGCTTTGTGGAGGCCGGCCCGCGTCTCGGGCGGCAACGAGGGGGCGGGCGATTCCTCGATCAGCTTCTGGTGGCGGCGCTGGACCGAGCAGTCGCGCTCGCCGAGGTGCACGCGGATACCGTTCTTGTCGCCGAGCACCTGCACCTCGACGTGGCGGGCCGCCTCGATGTACTTCTCGCAGTAGATCTCGGAGGAGCCGAATGCGGCGCCGGCTTCGGCCTGACACGCCGCGAACGCCGGGGCCACCTCGGCGCGGCTGCGCACGATCCGCATGCCGCGACCGCCGCCCCCGGCCGCCGCCTTGAAGATCACCGGGTAGCCGGTGGCGTCGGCGACGTCGATGGCCTCGCCCTCGTCCTTGAGCGGTAGCTCGCTGCCCGCCACGACGGGCACCCCGGCCTGGCGCGCGATCACCCGCGCCTGCGCCTTGTCGCCCATGAGGCGGATGGCCTCGGGCGACGGCCCGATGAAGGTCAGCCCGCACGCACGACAGATGTCGGCGAAGGCCGCGTTCTCGGCCAGGAATCCGTAGCCGGGATGGATCGCCTCGCTGTCGGTCACCACCGCGGCTGAGATGATGGACGCCAGATTGAGATAGCTGGCGCGCGCGTCCTCGGGGCCCACGCAGATCGACTCGTCGGCGACCCGCACGGGCAGCGACTGGGCGTCGGCCGTGGAATGCGCGATGACGGTCCGTATGCCCAGCTCGCGACAGGTCCGGATGATGCGCAGGGCGATCTCGCCGCGGTTGGCGATGAGGATCTTGTGGAACATGCGCCGCCCGCTCAGGGCTGAGGGTCGATGAGGAACAGCGGCTGCCCGTACTCGACCGCGTGCCCGTTCTCGACGAGGACGCGGGCGACGCGACCGGCGACCTTCGACTCGATCTCGTTCATGAGCTTCATCGCCTCGATGATGCAGAGCACCTGCCCCTCCTTCACCACGTCGCCTTCCTGGACGTAGGGATCGGTGGTCGGTGAGGAGGCCCGGTAGAAGGTGCCGACCATCGGGGCTTCCATGGTGATCAGCGCCGGCGAGACGACATCGGCGACCAGGGGGCGCTCGTCGGCCACGACCGGCGCCGGCAGCGGCGCGGGGGCGCCCGACCCCCGCTGCACGCGCACCCGGACGTCGGCCGATTCGACCTCGACCTCGGACAATCCCAGTTCGGCCAGCAGCGCCGCCAGCCGCCGGGTCAGCTCGAGCGCGCGCTCGTCGCCGGACGCGGCGTCACCGGAGGACCGCTCAGCCCGACGGGCTCGAGCCATCAGCCGGCTGCCGCCACCCGTCCCAGGTAATCACCCGTACGGGTGTCGACCTTCACGACGTCGCCCTCGTTGAGGAAGAGCGGGACCTGGACGACGGCGCCGGTCTCGAGGGTGGCGGGCTTGGTGCCGCCCTGGGCGGTGTCTCCCCGCACCCCGGGGTCCGTGCGGGCGACGGTGAGCTCGACGAAATTCGGCAGGTCGACAGCCACCGGGGAGCCGTCGATGTAGAGGACGTCGACCTCGACGTTCTCCTTCAGGTAGTCGCGGGCGTCGCCCACTTCCTCGGGGGACATGGAGACCTGCTCGTACGTCTCGGTGTCCATGAAGTTGTAGCGGTCGTCCTTGTAGAGGAACTGCATGTGCTTCTCGTCGTACTCGACCAGCTCCACCTTCTCGCCAGCCCGGAACGTGTTGTCGATCACCCGGCCCTGCCGCATGTGCTTGAGCTTGGTGCGGACGAATGCGCCGCCCTTGCCCGGCTTGACGTGCTGGAAGTCGACGATGGCGTACGGCTGCCCGTCGAACACGATGCGCAAGCCCTTTTTGAACTCCGCGGTCGACACCTGCATGAACTCTCACCCTCTCCGTCGTGAGCGGGCCCGCAGCGCGGCCTCCAGCCGCTCGCGCGCCTGGGCGTTGTCGGGCGATCGCCGGACCACGCGGGTCAGCACGAGCGCAGCCTCGTCGGCCAGGCCCTGCTCCAGGCACAGGGTGCCGAACGAGAGCGTGACGAACGTGTCGTCGGCCAGGACCCGGCCCAGTCCGCCGGCCTCACCGGGGGCGCCGGCGTCGGCGCGCAGCAACGACAGCAGCGTGCTCGACTCCCGATCGCCGGGATCCACGCCGACGACCTCTTCGAGGTGCGCCACCGCCGCATCGAGGCGGCCGGCGCGACGGTGCACCTCGGCCGCCAGACGATGGCATTGTACGTCCTTCGGGGTCGTCTGCAGAATTGCGTCGACCTCGGCCAGCGCAGGCTCCAGCTGCCCGTCGGCGAGCAGGCTCTTGGCCAGGATGAGCCGGGCCGTCGTGTAGTGGGGCCACCGCTGGAGACCGTCGCGACAGAGGTTGATGGCGGCCGCGGCCCGGCCGGCCTTGCGATAGAGGTCGGCGAGCTGGGCGAAGGCAAGGGAATCGGGATCGCGCGCGAGCCGCTCCTCGTGCCGGCGGATCGCCTCGAGCAACCCGCGTTCCTCCACTACGGGTCTGCCTCGCCCACGGTAGCCGGTCCTGCTGTCGCGCTCACCGGTTCGGGTCGCCTGCCGCTCGCACCACGATGGCGCGACTATACGGAACGGCCGTTTTGGTTGTCAACGCGCGGCCGGCCTTCTCTAGGCTACCAGCTCGTGGATCGCCGCCCGGACCTCGGCGGGAGCCACGTCGTAGACCACGCGAAAATGGCCGAGGCGCGGCGCCAGCACGAACGGCACCCGTCCGTCCCTGGCCTTCTTGTCGTGGGTGATCGCGTTCAGGACCTCCTGGACGTCGACGTTGGGCGCGTGGACGGGGAGCCCGAGTCTGGTCAGCAGCCCCTCCTGCGTCGCCACCATCGAGTCGTCGGCGATGCCGAGGCGGCGCGCGAGTCGGGCCTCGGCCGCGATGCCCAGGGACACGGCCTCGCCGTGCGTCCAGCGCTGGTAACCCGTGGTGGCCTCGAGCGCGTGGCCGATGGTGTGCCCGTAGTTGAGCGCGAAGCGGAGCTCGCTCTTCTCCTCGGGATCGCGCTCGATGACCGACGCCTTCAGGCGGCAGGAGCCGCCGATGATCCGCTCCAGCACGTCGAGGCGACGGTCGAGGAGCGCTCCGGCATCCCGAGCCACCTCGTCGAAGTACGACTGCTCCAGCACGATGCCGTGCTTGACGATCTCGGCCAGGCCCGACCGGAACTCGCGCTCGGGCAAGGTGCGCACGACCCCGGGGTCGACCACCACCAGCTTCGGCTGATGGAACGCGCCGATCAGGTTCTTGGCCTTGGGGTGATCGACGGCCGTCTTGCCCCCGATCGACGCGTCGACCTGGGCGAGCACCGTGGTGGGGAGCGTGACGAAGTTCATGCCGCGCATGTACGTCGCCGCGACGAAGCCGGCCAGGTCGCCGATCGCCCCGCCGCCGAGCCCGAGAACGGTCGACGTCCGGTCGAGACCGGCGGCCAGCGCGCGATCCCAGCACTGCTCGGCGACGGACAGCGTCTTGGCCGCCTCCCCCTCCGGCACCTCGATCACCGTCACCGAGAAGCCGGCGTCCTCGAGGCTGCGGGCCACGCTGCCCCCGTGCAGGCGCATGATGGCGGCGTCGGTGACCAGCGCCGCGCGGCGACCCACGCCGAGCACCCGCAGTCGCTCGCCGACACCGGCGAGCGCGCCGGCCTCCACGACGATCGAGTAGGACTGGGGACCGAGATTGACGGGGACGATCATCAGGTGTGTCGGGCGGCGCTGCCGCCGGTGGTCGGCCTCCGCCGCCGCTCCCGGGCGGAACCCGGGTCGCGACGGCGGAAGCGACGGCTCACGGGCGTGGCGTGGTCGGCACCGAGGCCGTCGTGGCATCGCGCCGCACGATCGACGGCGTGATGAACACGACCAGCTCGGTCGAGGTGTTGCGATCGCCGCGCTGCTTGAACAGCCAGCCCAGGATCGGGATGTCGCCCATCAGCGGGACCTTCCGGATGTTGTTTTCCGTCTCGGAGTTGGTCACGCCGCCGATGACGAGCCGCTCGCCCTCCCTGATCAGGACCTGGGTCTCCGCCCGGCGCTTGTTGATCGCGGGCGGCTGGGCACCGCCGGCGGCATTCACGATGGCGCCACGGGAGTTGTTCTCGACGAGGACGTTCATCTTGATCCGATTGACGTCGGCCTCTCGGATGACCGTTGGCGTCACCTCGAGCTTGAGGACGGCCTCCTTGAACTGAACCGTCGTGCCGGCCGAGCTGACGGTCTCGTACGGGATCTCTTCGCCGAGGGCGATCGAGGCCTTGTTGTTCTCGACGGTGACGATCTCCGGGCGCGCGAGGGTGCGGGTCTTGCCGTCCTGCTGCAGCGCCTCCAGGACCAGGTTGAGATTGAGGCGGCTGCCCACGATGCCGAACGCGATGCCAGCCGACCCGGCCGTTACGGCGTTCGGGAGAATCGAGCCGATCGGCAAGTTGACCAGGTTACCACCCTGGGGTAGACCATTCGCGCCGCTGATCGGCAGAAGCGAATCGAGGGGATTGAAATTCGGATTGTGGTTCGTGACTCCGGACGGAGCGATGCCGCCGGTGGTCGGCTGGCCGGTGGTGAATCCTCGGCCCACGAGGCTGGCCTGATTGTTCGTGGCGATGCCGCCACCGCCCCACTGGACTCCGATCGCGAACAGGTCGTTGCGCGCCAGGATCTCCATGCGCGCCTCGATCTTGACCTGCGGCAGCGGGATGTCGAGCTTCTCCCGGATGAGCACCTTGATGCGATCCAGATCCGCCGCGTAGTGCCGGATGAAGAGCGAGTTCGTCGGCTTGTGCGCCTTGATCGTGATGCCCTTGGCCAGCACCTCGGAAGCCGGCAACGGCGCCGGCAGCGGCACAGGCTGGCCGGGACCGAAGAGCTGCGAGAACGGCGGCGCCGGGATGATGCCGGGCCCGGAGGTCGGCGCCGGGGCGGCGGTGCCGCCCGTCAGCCCCAGGATGCCTTCGAGCGTCTTCGCGATCTCGTCGGGATCGGCGTACGACAGGCGGATCGTCTCTTCCCTCAGAGGGCCGCGCGCCGCCTGCTCGGCGGCCGCCTGCTCGGCGGCGATCTGCCTGGCTTGCGCCTCCTGCTCCTTGAGCTTGGCCTCGGCCAGCTTGGTGCGGATCTCGGTCTCGGACTTGACCTTGGCCTCCTCGAGCTTCGCCCGGGCCTCGCGCTCCTTGGCCAACTGGTCCTGGCTCACGATTCTCAGCACGCCGTCCCGCTCCACCTTCACGAGCCCCTTCGCTTCCAGGACGGTGTCCAGCGCCAGATCCCAGGGCACGTTGCGGAGCGTGATCGACATCTTGCCCTTCACGTCCTCGCCGATGACGATGTTCCGCGTGCTCTCGGCCGCCAGGATGCGCAGGAGATTCACGACGTCGGCGTCCTTGAAATCGAGCGAAATCAGACGCGAGCCGTTCGGCGCCGGGGTGACCTTCGGGGTCGGCATAACCGGCGGCGGGGGCGGTGTGGCGGGAGCCGGCGGGATCGGCGCGGTCGGCGCCGGAGCCGCCGGCGCCTGGGCGATCCGCGCGGGTTCGAACGGCTGTTTCCGCTCGGCCGCTGCCACCGGGGTCGGCGTCGACGCCGGCCCCGGATCAGCACTCGGTGACTTGACGGTCGCCGCCTTGGCGATGGACGCCGTCGGACTGGAGGCGGCCGGTCTGGCCGGCGCCTCGCTCAGCGGGGTGGCAGCGGTCGGAATCACGATCGCCAGCCCGTCGTTCTCCTCGCGGATCGCGTAGCCGACCTTGCGAGTGAGCTCGAGGACCACGCGGGCGACGCCACGGCGGTACTGGCTGCCGCGGATCTGCTTGACCGGCTCCGCCTCGACCGTCAGCGGCGTCTTGCGCCAGCCGTAGCTGGTGTCCTCGAAGTCGAGAACGAGCCGATGGGGACTGTCGACGAGGTCAGCCTGATACTTCACCTCGCCCGTTGTCTTCACGACGATCGTCACCGAGTCTGGCTGGGTGGTGACGCTGATGTCGCGAAGCTGGGTGCCGGGCGCCGACTGCGCGTCCACCCCCGCACCGATCGGAAGCAGCAGCATCACCAGCGTGACTGCGAGTGCCCGCCGCACGTGACCCACCTGTCGCTTGCTCATCTAGTTGGCCGCCAGTCTTAGGACCACGCGGTTGGATTGGGCCCCCGGCCTGGAGGCGACGGCGAAGACGACCGTGTCGATGCCGATCTCGACCAGACGACCGTCGCCCAATGTGTCGCCCGGCTTGAGGATGTACCCGATGCCGTCCTGGGCCTCGACCAGCGCGAGCGTGGTATTCGCGCCGCGGACGATGCCGGTCAACTTCGTGGTCGCCACCTCGAGCCCCTTGGGTCCCCCCGTGAGGTCCAGCGGCATGAACGGGTCACGCCGTCCCTTGGGCTCGTAGGACGTGCCATCGCCCTGTGGCACGGCCGGCGTGGCGACGAGGGGAGCCGCCTGGGCGGTCGGGGCCGGCGTGCTCGGCTTCGGAGTCGACGGCACCGCGGCCACCGGTGAGGTAGCCATCGGTACGGGTGCGGGTGCGGCGGGCGTCGCCGCCGTCGCCGTCGCCACCGGCTTCGATGTTGCCGCCGGCGGTGGCGGCGGGGAGCCACCGCACGCCGCGAGCATCCCGGAGAGACAGAGGAGTCCCGCGACAACGCGGATGCGGGTCATGAGTGACCTCCCGCCGGTCCCGGCAACGCGGCTGCCGGTTTGGGCGTAGCCGGCGGCGCCGGCTTGGCCGGCGCCGGAGATGAACCGGGAGCAGCGCTCGACCGGTACATGTAGGTCGCGAGCGTCATGTCCGCTTTCATGGTGTTCTTGGACTTCGGCTGGCCCGACATCTTGAAGTCGGTGATCGTCACAACGCGAGGCAATCCCGCGACCCGCTCGAAGAACTTCGCGAGCTGATGGTAGCTGCCCTCGGCCGCCAGCGTGATCGGGATCTCGTTCACGACGTCCTTCGGGCGCGCCTCCTTCGGCTGGAACAGTGACACCCCCAGGCCGACCTGCTCGGCAGCG
>JBKOZA010000502.1:0-2593 GCA_046725675.1 Candidatus Methylomirabilota bacterium | reverse complement strand
GTGGCCTTCGGCTACGCGATGAACCAGGGACGGGGCGGCTGGCAGCACAAGCACATCCGCCACCTCATCGATCTGGTCTACGCGGCGCTGTAGGGCCGCCGCTCAGTCCAGCGCGGCGGCCTCGATCCGCCGTCCGCCGCGCAGGAGCGAGGTGGCCAGGGCCACGGCCATCATGACGAAGCAGACGGCGTAGGTCGCGCTCATGGCGGCCACGAACGGCTCGGCCGCGTCGGCGGTCGGCGTCGCCTCGGGGAGGCCGCTGTAGTGACGGAACAGCTGGGTCAGCAGCGCGCCGCCCAGCGAGATGCCGAGCAGCGATCCCAGGCCGAACAGCATCTGGACCATCCCGGTGGCGAAGCCGCGATAGGCGCGGGGAACGGAGCCGATGATCGCCGTCTGGTTGGGCGTGTTGAAGAAGCCCTGCCCGACGCCGAGGAAGGCCAGCAGCAGCGCGGGCAGCGTCCAGTGCGAATCGGCCTTCAGGACGATCCCGATGGCGAAGGCGATCATGATGATGGACAGGCCGACGGTGGCGGGGATACGTGGGCCGAGGCGGTCGGTGAGGTGGCCGGCGAGGACGGCCAGGCCGATCGTCGAGACCGGAGCGGCCAGGAAGACGAGGCCCATGAACGACGGGGAGTGGTGCAGCACGTCCTGGAGGTAGAAAGGCAGCAGGAACGCCAGCACGCTGCTGGTCGTCGCAAAGAGGAGCAGGCTCAGGACGCTGAAAACGAACATGCGGATCCTGAACAGGGCGAGGTTGACCACGGGGTTCACCGCGCGACGCTCGTGCACGAGGAAGCCGGCCAGGCCGAGGGCGAAGAGGGCGATCAGCACGCTGCGGTGGCCGCCGCCGATCGCCTCGACGCTCCGCCGGTCGAGGACGAGGGTGAGCATCACGGTGAGCGCGACGAGGAGGCTCGCGCCGACGTAGTCGATCGCCGGGGACGGCTGGGCGGGCGCCACCCGGCGACCCCGCCCCCGGATGGCGGTGAGCACCATCCCCGCCACGCCGATCGGCACGAGGAGGAAGAAGACCCAGCGCCAGTTCAGCCAGTCGATCACCAGACCGCCCAGCGGTGGTCCCAGCAGCAGGCCCCCGTGGTACGACATGGTCATGAAGCCGTTGGCGCGGCCCTCGGCGCCTTCCGGCGAGGCCTCCATGGCCAGCACCCGCGTGGCCGAGGCGATCAGGGCGGCCCCGATGCCCTGCACCAGCCGAAACCCGATCAACCAGCCCACCCCGGAGGCCAGGCCGCACAGCACCGAGCTGAGGGTCATGATGACGAAGCCGGCGCCGTAGATGGCGTGGCGCCCGTAGATGTCGCCGAGTCGGCCGAAGACCACCGACAGGCTGATCCCCGCGAGCTCGAAGGCGATGACCGCCCAGGACACGGCGAGGATGTCCGCGTTCAGCGCGGCGGCAATCGTGGGCAGCGCCACGATGAAGATCCGCGAAGCGATGCCGGAGATGAACTGCCCCATCATCGCGTTGACGAGGAGCAGCACGTCGGTCTGCCTGGCCATTCCCCGGGCGCGGGCGCTCCTCTCAGCGAGGCCCGAGGTCGCGCTCGGCCTCGGCGAGCAGGCCGTCGAACGACGGCGGCACCTCGAGCGGACGGCCCACCACGCCGGGGCTGTAGCCCTGCAGCCAGTAGCTGTTCGTCGGGTGCCCGCCGCCGGCCACGACGATGACGAAGTTGTCGGCGCTGGCGGTGATCGGCCACGGGTCCTGGGCGAGGCTGTCGCGCGCCACCTTGCTCGCGTCGATCTCGATCCACGCCGGGCATCCGGCGCGACGCAGCTGCTCGGCCGGAATCCGCGAGTGCTCCCACAGGAACTCGCGCATCGAGGCCTTCGTCCAGCCCAGGCCGGCCATCGTCTGGGCCACCACGCCCGGGATCATCAAGATTCCCGGGGCGCCGTGCTCGTAGCCGGCCAGCCCCGCCATGTTGGGTACCCGCATGAAGGCCGCCATGCGGTGCATCCCCTGCAACGCGTCCTCCTCGGGGGTCTCCTTCTTGGCGCCGCGCCGGCGGATGTTGGTCACCCCGTTGGCGAAGACGAGCGAGAGGGAGCTGGTGCCCGGGCCGAAGCCGTGGCGCTCGGAACCGTGCGGCGCCCAGCCGGGCGGCAGGCTCGCCTCGTCCTCGGCGAAGACCACGTTGGTGTAGCGCATGCCGCCGTAGTTCGCCATGGTGCCGAGGCCGGGCAGGGCGCCGCCGACGTTCTGCTGCAGCAGGCGCAGCGCCCGGCCGATGCTGGCTCCGGCCGGCCGCTGGGGATCCGGACCCAGGCAGCCGAAGCCGGCGTTCAGCCGGATCTGCGCGCCGATCGGGCCGTTGACGATCACGACCGGAAACGCGCTGCCCGACGCGGCCTGCAGCTGCTCGCTCCCCGACGCGGGGTCGAGGAAGGCATCGACGGCGGCCACGAGCACCGGCAGATACTCGGGGCGCCCGCCCGCCATCGCCAGCGCGATCGCGCACGACTCGACGGTGGTGACGCCACCGCGCGGCGGAAACGTGCCGAGCCGATGCCGGCGCGGCTGCGCGGCTCCGCGGAGCATCCAGTCCACCCGGGCGGCCGTCGG
>JBKOZA010000501.1:0-2196 GCA_046725675.1 Candidatus Methylomirabilota bacterium | reverse complement strand
AACGTGATGGGCTTCGCATGCCGATCGAGGATGCCCCACAGGTCCTTGGTAGGCTTGTCCTCTCTGATCAGGCTGCCGAAAGGCCGATCCGTCAGCATTCACACTCTCCTTTGTCGCGAGGGCTCACGACGCCTTCTTGCCATCCTTCGTGACCAGCTCCACGTCGAGGGCGAGGCTCTGCAGCTCCTTCACCAGCACGTTGAACGACTCCGGGGTGCCGGGCTCGAGGAAGTTCTCGCCCTTCACGATCGCTTCGTAGATCCGGTTGCGCCCCTCGACGTCGTCGGACTTCACGGTCAGCATCTCCTGCAGCGTGTGGGCGGCTCCGTAGGCCTCCAGCGCCCACACCTCCATCTCGCCGAACCGCTGCCCGCCGAACTGCGCCTTGCCGCCCAGCGGCTGCTGGGTGACCAGCGAGTACGGGCCGATCGAGCGCGCGTGCATCTTGTCGTCCACGAGGTGGGCCAGTTTCAAGATGTAGATCTGGCCGACGGTGACCTCCTGGTGGAACGGCTTGCCGGTGCGGCCGTCGTACAGCCGCGTCTTGCCCGAGCTCGGCAGGGCCGCCTGCCGGAGGTGCTCCTTGATCTCCTGCTCGGTGGCGCCGTCGAACACCGGGCTGGCCACCCACAGGCCGAGCGCCCGGGCCGCCCAGCCCAGGTGCGTCTCTAAGATTTGGCCGACGTTCATGCGGGACGGCACCCCCAGCGGATTCAGGACGATCTCCACCGGAGTGCCGTCGGGGAGGAACGGCATGTCTTCCTCGGGAAGGATCTTGGAGACGACGCCCTTGTTGCCGTGACGGCCGGCCATCTTGTCGCCGACCGACAGCTTCCGCTTCACCGCCACGTAGACCTTCACCATCTTGATGACGCCGGGCGGCAGGTCGTCCCCGCGCCGCAGGCGGCCGATGCGCTCCTCCAGCATCGAGTCGTAGATCGAGATCTGCTCCTCGGCGAGCTCCTCGATCTTCTTGACCATCTGGGTGAGGCCCTCGTCCTCCTTGACCTTCACCTTCTTCAGCTCGTTCCAGGAGAAATTTTCCAGATCCGGCCGCTCGATGCGGTCGCCCTTCCTGGTGACCCGCGTCGTCTTGCTGGTGGGGTCGAACAGCTCGTTGACGGAGGTCTTGCTGACCAGCAGGTTCTTGAGCTTCTGGTCGCGCTCCATCTCGACCATGGCGATCTCGTCCTGGTAGTCCTTCTCCAGGCGGCCGATCTCCTCCTCCTCGATCGACTTGGCCCGCTCGTCCTTGTCCACGCCCCGCCGCGAGAAGACCTTCACGTCGACCACCGTTCCCTCGATGCCCGGCGGCACCGTGAGCGAGGTGTCCCGGACGTCGCCGGCCTTCTCGCCGAAGATCGCTCGGAGCAGCTTTTCCTCGGGTGTCAGCTGGGTCTCGCCCTTCGGCGTGATCTTGCCGACGAGAATATCGCCCGCCTTGACCTTGGCGCCGATGCGGACGATCCCCGAATCATCCAGATCTTTCAGGGCCTCTTCCGACACATTGGGGATGTCCCGCGTGACCTCCTCCTTGCCCAGCTTGGTGTCCCGGGCCTGGACCTCGAACTCCTCGATGTGGATCGAGGTAAAGCGGTCGTCCTTGACGAGCCGTTCCGAGACGAGGATGGCGTCCTCGAAGTTGTACCCACCCCACGGCATGAAGGCGACGAGCACGTTGCGCCCCAGGGCCAGTTCGCCCTGGTCGGTGGCCGGCCCGTCGGCGATGACGTCACCCTGGGTCACCCGCTGGCCCTTGCGCACGATCGGCTTCTGGTTGATGCAGGTGTTCTGGTTCGATCGCCGGTACTTGGTGAGGTTGTAGATGTCCAGCGGCAGGTCCTGGACGGGATCGGCCTTCTTGGACCGGCTCTCGGCCCGCACCACCACCCGGTCGGCCGATACGTACTCCACCACGCCCGGACGCTTGGCCACCACCACCGAGCCGGAGTCGCGGGCCACCACGTGCTCCATGCCGGTGCCGACCAGCGGAGCCTCCGGCTGTAGCAGCGGCACCGCCTGTCGCTGCATGTTGGAGCCCATGAGGGCGCGGTTGGCGTCGTCATTTTCGAGAAATGGGATGAGGGCGGCCGCCACCGATACCAGCTGCTTGGGCGACACGTCCATGTAGTGCAGCTCTTCCGGCGCCACCATCCGGTACTCACCCGCCCGCCGGGCCGACACCCGCTCCTGGAG
>JBKOZA010000500.1:0-2152 GCA_046725675.1 Candidatus Methylomirabilota bacterium | reverse complement strand
CGGCGACGTGGAGCTGGACCTGCAGCACGCGGTCCTCGCCCGGCCGGAGCGAGACGCCGTGCGTCTCCTCGATCACGGCGCCGTAGCGCCGCCACCACGGGACCATGCGATCCCACGGATGGTTGGCGAAGACGCCCACGTGCCGCTGGCGGGCGGCGTAGACCAGCGTCTCCTCGGTGCCGACCGGCTGATAGATCCGCACCGGCGTGTCGATCGGTCGCGGGACCAGCGGGAACTCCGTGACGGGTTCACCGCGAAACGTCAGGCCGGCCGGGGGGATCGTGTAGTGCTTGCCCCGGTACGAGAAGCGCTCGTTGGTGGTGGCGGCCTTGAAGATCTCGACCTGCTCCTCGAAGACCTCGCGGTTGTGGAGGTCGTCGGCGTCGTTGCCGTAGCCGACGTTGACGCCGAACACGTTCGACTCGCGCTCCTCGGTGCCTCGGCCCAGGCCGCAGAGCAGCCGGCCGCCCGACAGGACGTCGGCCAGCGCGTAGTCCTCGGCGAAGTGGATCGGGTGCCAGGCGGTGAGGACGTGGATCAGCGCGCCCAGGCGGAGGCGACGCGTGCGCTGGGCGAGCACGGCGTTCAAGAGCACGACGTTGGGCACGACCTCGAACCCGTGGCTGTGGAAGTGGTGCTCGGCCGTCCACATGGAGTCGTACCCGAGCGTGTCGCAGCACTCGGCGTACGCCAGGAGGTCGCTGTACGAGCGGCAATAGTCCGCCTGGCCGTAGCGCCGCCGGTGGGCCGGCGGCCCGTCGGCGCCGGCGTCGGGCATGTCGACGGTGCCATAGAAGAATGCCCCGATATGCATCACGACCTCCGTGAGCCGCGCTCGGCCCCGGGCCACCGCGCTCACGAAGGACATATATCACGTACGGGGAGAGTGCAACACGCCGCCCGTCGCTCGGCGGGCCTTACTCCTCGCGCGACTCGCGGATCCGACGCGTGCCTCGCACCACCGGCACCTCGACGTCCATCACGAAGCGGATGCGGGGCAGATCGGTGTCGCACGTGGTCACCGTGGCGGCGATCGGGTTGAGCGGGCGCAGCGGTCCCGCGCCCCAGGCCGGCGCGACGAGCACGCCGACGTGGGGGCGGCCGCGCTCGGCCTTCTTGAACGTGTAGCGCGAGTCGACCTGGATCAGCCGCGGCCCGGTCTCGCCGTCGAGGGGCGCGCGCGTCAGCGTGACCGAGTGGATGTACTGCACGTCGCCGCCGGAGATGGGCTCGGGATCGATCAGCGCGCAGTCGAGCACGGTCACGCCGTCGCGGACCGCCGTCGCCGTGATCCGATCGTGACGGCGCGTGAAGGTGACCCGGCCCGGCACCACCGGGAGCCCCCACCGTTCCCGGAGGGCGGTCGCCGCGTCGGCCGTGCTGGCCACCGCCCCCAGCACGAGGCCGCGCGGATGGACACCGGCGCGCGCCATGAGCCGGAGCTGCGCGAGCGTGAAGGGGCCGACGGGGCTCTCGGGGTAGCGCGTCACCCAGATGGTTCCGTACGGCGGGATCGCCGGGTGCATCGCGCGCGGCAGCAACGACTCGGTCGCGCGCGGCACCTCGAACGCGAGCTGGAGGATCTCCGCGCCGGGCAGCGACCACGCCTCGGTGTCGAGGTCGCGCACCGTCGCGAGGCGATCGACGACGGCCGTCAGCTCGAGCGTACCGAAGGTGGGCATCAAACGCTCGGGGCGGTTGCGCCGTTCGCCGGCTTGTCGTCCGCGAACGCCGGCATGACTTCCCGGGCGAACAACCGCAGGCTCGCGAGGACGTCTGCCTGCGGGATGACCTCCAGCGCGTTCATCAGGAAGTTCACGCGATCGACGCCGACCGCCTCCCAGCGCTTGAGCGCCTGCCGCACGCGCGGGGGGCCGCCGAAGGCGAGCCCCTCGCCCGCTTGCTCGCCGGCGTCGGGCCCGGTCGCCTGGCGCCGAAGCTGGGGCAGGAGCCCGAGCGACTGGTACGAGCGGCTCGGAAACGCCTCCCGCGCCGAGATGAGCTGCGAGGCGAGGTAGTTGAACGTGTCCGCCATGCGGCGCCCGGTGGCGCGGGCCGTCGCGTCGTCCTCGTGGCAGTACAGGAAGTTCACCGTGCTCACCTGGTCGTTGACGAACGAGCCGACCGGCTCGCAGTGCCGGATGCGCCGCCG
>JBKOZA010000499.1:0-1980 GCA_046725675.1 Candidatus Methylomirabilota bacterium | reverse complement strand
GCCGGCGGTGAATCCAGTACGAATCGACGACGTACTGGCCAAAGGCCGCCACGACCAAGATGGGCAGGATCCACGGAAAGGCGCCCCGGGCGGCGCCCGCCGCCAGACCGGTGGCAACGAACAGGCAGTCGGCCGTGTGATCGAAGAGCCCCCCGGCGGCGGACGCCATTCGGCGACGTCGGGCGACCGCCCCGTCGAGCACGTCGGTGGCGATCCCCACGAGCAGAACGAGCGCGGCCAGGAGTGCCGATGGCCGGTCGTCCCGAAGCATCAGCAGCGTGAGGGGTATGGCGAGCAGGACACGCACGCCGGTCAGCGCGTTCGGCATGGGGTCAGGGCCTCACAGGTGGGTGACATCCTACGACTGGACGCGGTGGCCGGCGCGCGCTACGGTCGGGCTGGGAGCTGAGGCGTGAACCGTCGAGAATTCCTGCAGACTGGAGGCTTGGCTGTCGCCGGCGCCGGCGTCGCTGCCCCACGCACCGCGGCGCAGACGGCGCGTCGACCCGGACCTCACGTTCGCCGCTACACACCGCTCGGCCGGACCGGCCTGCGCCTCTCCGACATCTCATTCGGCGCCAGCCAGCTGGGCGCGGGTGAGGGGGATCTCGTCCGGCACGCCTTCGATCAGGGCATCAACTACTTCGACAGCGCCGATAGCTACCGCAGCGGCGACTCCGAGACGACCATCGGCGAGGCGCTCCGGGGCAAGCGCGACCGGGTGTACCTGACGTCCAAGACCATCACCAGCCCAACCGATCGACGTGATGCGCTGATGCGAGCTCTCGAAGCCAGCCTGCGGCGGCTCCGCACCGACTACGTCGACGTCTACTTCAATCACGCGGTCAACGACGTGGCGCGTCTCAAGAACCCGGAGTGGCACGAGTTCACCGCGCGCGCCAGGCAGCAGGGCAAGATCCGGTTCGTCGGGATGTCGGGGCATGCCGGCCGGCTGATCGAGTGCCTGGACTACGCGCTGGACACCGGCGGCGTCGACGTGATCCTGGCGGCCTACAACTTTGGCCAGGACCCGGCGTTCTATCAAAAGCTCACCCGCTCGTACGACTTCATCGCCCGTCAGCCCGAGCTGCCGCGCGTGCTCCAGAAGGCCAAGGCCAACGGCGTAGGCGTGGTGGTCATGAAGACACTGATGGGCGCGCGCCTGAACGACATGCGCCCCTTCGAGCGGGGCGGCGCCACCTTCGCGCAGGCGGCGTTCCGCTGGGTCCTCTCGAACCCGAACGTCGACGCGCTGATCGTCTCTATGACCAGCGCCGGGCTCGTCGACGAGTATCTGGGCGCCTCGGGCGGTCAGGCGGCAGCGGCCGACGATCTGCCATTGCTGGCGAGGTACGCGTACCGGTTCGGGTCTTCCTCGTGCCGTCACGGCTGCGGCGACTGTCTCGACTCCTGCCCGGCCGGCGTCGAGATCGGCGAAGTCCTGCGCGCGCGCATGTACGCGGTCGACTACGGCGACCTGACGCTGGCGCGGGACGAGTACGCGCGGCTCGGCCCCGGCGCTGCGCCGTGCCTGACCTGCGCGGCGAGGCCGTGCGCCAACGCGTGTGCGCACGGGGTGCCGATCGCCCGGCTGCTCGCGCCGACGCACCGGATGCTCGGACGCTTGTGAGCGATCCCGCTCACGCGCCGCTCTTCGTCTGGATCCTTCCTCTCGTCCACCCGCATCCCCGGTCGGGCTCCGACTCCCGTAACCGGCTCCGCAGGCCGCGCTCGATCGGGCGCTCATGAGATGGGGCCGAGTATCGGAGGTCATCTTCGACAGGCTGTCGCCTGACATCGTACCGCCAGAGCTTTGTCGGCCCAGCAACCCTCGGGGCCATCCCTTAGGAGTTGTTTTCAGGCGGCGGGTTTCAGCGGAGCCTGCGCCTGAGCGTCGGCGGCACGCGGATGCTTGAAGAAGCTTCCTGTGAAGACCACGGAGTTGGGGAACACGACAACGCGCCCGGTAGGCCTCGGTGG
>JBKOZA010000498.1:0-2252 GCA_046725675.1 Candidatus Methylomirabilota bacterium | reverse complement strand
GCGGCAGATGTGCAGCCCGAAGGTCACGCCGGTGTGGCGGCCGATGGCGGCGTTGTCCATCTCGATGCAGGCGTCGATGAGCCGGTCGGGGTCGCTGCCGCGCTTGCGGTAGCCCTCGCGCAGCTCGGGGTCGAGCAGCGCCGCGTATTGCGGGGCGTCGATCTGCACGTACGAGCAGCCCAGGCGCACCAGCTCCTCGATCTCCCGTCGCGTGATGTCCACGACGTCGGCCAGGTAGGCGTCGCGAGTGGGATAGGCCCCGGCGGACTTCTGCGGATCATAGTAGGCTGCCGCCTGCTGGGCGCTGATCAGGGTCACCTTGGCCGGCCTGGTCGTCCGCGCCCGTACGTAAACGAACTCCTCGCCACACAGGCTGCGCCGCCACCGGAGCCGGTCCACCACGACCGGGCGCTTGAAGACCAGCTCGCCGCCCTGCTCGTCGTGGAACGGGATGGCCCAGCCGCCGAACTTGTCGAAGCCGTCGAGGGCGTCGATCAGGTGGCCGAAGAACGCGTAGCGGCGCAGCTCGCCGTCGGTAACGACGTCGAGCCCGGCCTCCTCCTGCAGCCGCACGGCCTCGTCGACCGCCCGGTCCTCGACACGCTTGAACTCGGCCGGGGTCAGGCGGCCGGCCGCCAGGGCCTCGCGGGCCTGCACGAGGGAGGCGGGGCGCAGCAGGCTGCCGACCACGTCGCTGCGGAAGGGCACGGCGGGATTCTATCTCAGGCGCCCAGCAGCTCCTTGGCGATGATGAGCCGCTGGATCTGGCTGGTGCCCTCGTAGATCTGCATGATCTTGGCGTCGCGCATGAAGCGCTCGACCGGGAACTCGCGCGTGTAGCCGTACCCTCCGAACACCTGGACGGCGTCGGTGGCGACCTTCATCGCCGCGTCGCCCGCCCAGCACTTGGCCATCGACGCCTCGTAGGTGTTGCCGCCGATGCCGGCGTCGACCTGGCGGGCGGCATGGTGGACCATCAGGCGGGCGGCGTGGGTCTGCATCGCCATGTCGGCCAGCATGAACTGGATGCCCTGGAAGGCTGCGATCGGCTGGCCGAACTGCTGCCGCTCCTTGGCGTAGCCGACGGCGGCGTCGAGCGCCGCCTGCGCGATGCCGACCGCCAGCGAGCCGGTGGCCGGGCGGGTACGATCGAGCGTCGCCATGGCGATCCTGAAGCCCTCGCCCTCGGCCCCCAGCCGCTGGCCCGCCGGGATCGCGCAGTCGCTGAAGTGCAGCGCGACCGTGGGAGACGCGCGGATGCCGAGCTTCTTCTCCTTCTTGCCGACCTCGAACCCCGGCGTGCCCTTCTCCACCAGGAATGCCGTGACCCCCTTGGCGCGCCGGGACGGATCGACGGTGGCGAACACCGTGATGACGTCGGCGTGATCGCCGTTCGTGCACCACTGCTTGGAGCCGTTCAGGACATATACGTCGCCGCGCCGCGTGGCCGTGGTCTTGAGCCCGGCGGCGTCGGAGCCCGCCCCCGGCTCCGACAGCGAAAAGGCCGACAGGATCTCGCCGCTCGCCAGACCCGGCAGGTACTTCTTCTTCTGTGCCTCGTCGCCGAAGAGCAGGATGGGCAGCCCCCCCAGGGCCTGGTCCAGGTACTGGGTGCCGCTGGCCGCGCACGCGTGAGCGATCTCCTCGCACACCAGCGCCAGGGCCAGGCAGCCCATGTCGGTCCCGCCGTACGCCTCGGGCACCCAGATCGCGTACAGGCCCGACTCGACGATCGCCCGGATCGACTCCTCCGGATAGGTCTCCGTCTCGTCGTAGTGGGCGGCGTGAGGCGCAATGCGCTCGCGGGCCACCTTGCGGGCGAGGTCGCGGATCATCCGCTGCTCGTCGGTCAGGTAGAACAGGTCGTTCATGCCCCGTATGGTATAAGACGCGCATGGATCGCGCGACGCTCGAAGCGCTGGTGGTCCGCTTCACCGAGGCCTTCAACCAGAACGACCTCGACGGGGTCATGGCCCTCATGGCCGAGGACGCCGTGTACGAGGAGTTCACCGGCACGATCAACCGGGGCCGCGCGGCGATCCGGGCGGCGTTCGGGCCGCAGTTTCGCGGCGACTTCGGGAAGATGCGCTTCGAGACCGAGGACCTCTTCGTCGATGCCGAGACCGGCAAGGCGCTGATTCGCTGGGTCTGCCGGCTGGAGACGAAGCGTGGCCCCGGCGGCTGGCGCGGCCTGGACATTCTTCATGTCGAGCGGGGCCTGGTGAAGCACAAGCTCACCTACGCCAAGGCGA
>JBKOZA010000497.1:0-7279 GCA_046725675.1 Candidatus Methylomirabilota bacterium | reverse complement strand
CCGCCGGCGGCGGCGGCGTTCCTGGCGCCGCCCGTCAAGGCGCCGGCCGGCGTGGCGATGTTGTACAGGCGGGCGCAGTTGTCCCAGAGGATCTTGCGGCGCACCTCGTCGCGGAGCGGCAGCCCGAAGAACTGCTCCATCGCCTCGGGGAACGCGCCGTCGGAGTGCGGATAGTCGGTCGAGACCACGAAGTAGTCGGCGCCCATCTTGTCGACCACGTCGACGGCCGGCTCCTCGTCCACGTCGAGCGCGATGTAGCACTGGCGCTTGAAGTACTCGCTCGGCGGCATCGAGAGCTGGTGCTCGCAGCCCGGGCCGAACTTCTCCCACTGGTCGTCGAGCCGCCACAGCCACCAGTAGAGCCAGCCGGCGGTGCCCTCGAGGAACGCGCAGCGCAACCGGGGATGGCGCTCGAGGATGCCGCCGGTGGTCATGCTGGCGATCGCGCCCATCAGCTCGACCGGGTTGCGGATGGCGTGGGCGATCGGCTGGAAGTTGGCGTGGCCGACGTAACGGCGTCCGGCGTCGTCCTTGAGCGAGGTGTTCCCGGTCGGGTGAAAGCCGATCGGCACGTCGAGCTCCTCCAGGGCGGTCCACAGCGGGTCGCACGCCTCGTCGTGCAGATGCTGGCCATTGACCGGGTTGGGGGTACCGATGACGGCGACGGCGCCCAGTTCCCTGACACAGCGGCGCGCCTCGTCGATGGCCGCCGGGACGCTGTGCATTGCCACCTGGGCGGCGAACTTCAGCCGCTCCGGCCGGCGCTGGCAATACTCGGACGCCCAGTTGTTGTAGGCGCGCGCGAGCGCGGCGGCGTAATCCGGGGCGAGGTCGTCGTGCATCAGGATCTGCCGGCCGCGCGTGCCGTACATGACGGCGACGTCGACGCCCTCGATGTCCATCGCGGTCAACGTCGACTCCGCGTCGAAGCCGCGCCCGCGGGCAACCTGGAAGTGCGGGTGCCGCGCGCGGCTCCGCCGCCGCAGCTCCCGGCTTGACGCGGTGGCGCCGGCCGCCTTGCCGTGTGCGGGAATCGCCAGCCCGGCCACCTCCATCCCCATGATGGTGTCGGCGTTGCCTTTGTCCTCGGCGCTGTCGGCGAGCTTCTGCTGTTGCCCCCCGAAGAACCGCGGCAGGTTCGCGCGATGTGGCCCTTCGAGGTGGCGCGCCCACAGATCGTCGGGCTCCATCATGTGAAGGTCGCTGTCGAGGATCAGATAGCCGTTGCGCGCCATGTCACACCTCCACCGGTGTCGAGGATCAGGAGCCCGGCGTCGATTCTTGCTGGACCGGTGATACACCGTCCCCCAACGCTCCGCAATCCGAGATCGTGTCACGCGGGGACCGGCGGGCGATCGCGCCAGACCGATGGTCCCGCACTATCGCCGCCCGGCCACCTCGGCGGCGTCGGCCTCGTAGAGGTAGCAGGCGACCTCGTGCGCGGTCCCGACCGGCCGCAGGGGCGGCGGCGCCTCCGCGCAACGGGGCATCGCGAACGCGCAGCGCGTACGGAACCGGCAGCCCGAGGGCGGGTCGATCGCGTTCGGCGGATCGCCCGCGATCGGTGGCCGGTCCAGCCGACGGTCGGGGTCCAGGCTCGGCGCCGACGCGAAGAGCGCCTGGGTGTAGGGATGCTTCGGCGACTGTGCCAGCGCGGCGGCGGTTCCTGCCTCCACGACCTCGCCCAGGTACATCACGAGCACGCGGCTGCTGACGTACTCGATCACGTTCAGGTCGTGCGAAATGAACACGTAGGTGAGCGCGCGTTCCTCCTTCAGGTCCTGCAGGAGGTTGAGCACCTGCGCCTGCACCGACTTGTCGAGCGCGGACACCGGCTCGTCGAGGACCAGGAGCTTGGGATCGAGCAGGAGGGCCCGCGCGATGTTCACGCGCTGGCGCTGGCCGCCGCTCAGCTCGTGCGCATACCTCCGGCCGTACAGCCGCGGATCGAGGCCGACGCGCCCCAGCAGCGCCCGCGCCCGCTCGCGCGCTTCCCCGCGGGGCGTGCCGTGCACGAGGAGGTTGAACGCCACCGCGTCCTCCATCGTGAGGCGAGGATTCAGCGAGGCGTAGGGGTCCTGGAACACGAGCTGCATGTCGCGCCGCAAGCGCTTCATCCGCGGCGGCGACGCCCCCCGGACGTCCTCGCCGCCGAAGGTCAGGCGGCCGGCGTCCGGTTCGATCAGGCGCAGGAGCAACCGCGCCAGCGTCGATTTGCCGCAGCCGGACTCGCCCACGATCCCGAGCGTCTCGGTCGGATAGACGTCGAGCGACACGCCGTCGACGGCCCGCACCCAGGCCTGCGTGCGCTGCAGCAGGCCGCCGCGCAGCGGAAAGTGCTTGCGCAACCCGCGCGCTTCGAGCAGTGGCGCCCGGCCGTCGGCCGGGCTCAGCCGCGGATCTCCATCGCGTCGCGCAAGCCGTCGGAGAGCAGGTTGAACGCCATCGAGGTGACGAAGATGGCGAGCCCGGGCAGCGCGGGCACCACCGCGTTCACGTAGATCGACTGCCGCAGCGTGTTGAGCATCAGCCCCCACTCGGCCGCCGGCGGCGTGACGCCGAGCCCGAGGAACGAGAGGCCGGCGGCGAGGATGATGGAGAGCGAGACCTGCGTGCTCGCGAACACCAGGATGGGGCCGAGCACGTTGGCGAGGAGATGGTGACGCATGATCGGGCCGACGCCGGCGCCGCTGGCCCGCGCGGCCGCGATGTACTCGAGACCCTTCACCTGCACGGTGGCCGACTCCGCCACCCGCACGACCCGCGGCACGAACACGATCGAGAGCGAGATCACGGTGTTGGTCAGGCCCGGACCGAGGGCGCCGGAGATCGCGATGGCCAGGAGCACGGCCGGGAACGCGTAGAAGATGTCCATCGTCCGCATCACCAGGGTGTTCGCGAGGCCACCGACGTACCCGGCGAGCACACCGAGCCCGGTGCCCAGCACGAATCCGACGACGACCGGCGTCAGCGCGGCCACCAGGGTCATCCGGCCGCCCCACAGCAGGCGGCTCAGCATGTCGCGCCCCTGCTCGTCCGTCCCGAGGAGGTGCGCCGTCGCCCCGACCGGCGCCAGGCGCAGGCGGATCGACCCGGCGTTGGGGTCGTAGGGCGCCAGCCACGGCGCCAGCACGGCGGAGAGCACGATGAGGGTGAGCACGGTCCCGGCCGCGAGCGTCGTCCGATCGTGCGCGAGCCGCCAGGCCACCGTCCGCCAGTACGACCTCGGCGCGCCGGCGACGGGGTCGAGCTCGTGCGGCAGCGCGGTGACGACGGCCATCAGTGGCGCGCGATCCGGGGGTCGACGAGCGTCTGCAGCAGGTCGACCGCGAGATTCAGCAGCACGAAGAAGGTCGCGAGGACCAGGATCACCCCCTGCAGCACCGGGAGGTCGCGCTGGAAGATGGCCAGGTTCAGGAGATAGCCCGTCCCCGGCCACGAGAACACCGCTTCTACCAGGACGGAGCCGCCGAGCTGGAAACCGAACTGCAATCCCAGCACGGTGAAGATCTGCGGGGCGGAGTTCTTGACGACGTGCGTGAACACGCGCCGCGCCGCCAGGCCCTTGGCGCGCAGGGCGAGGACGAATTCCTGGTTCAGGATGTCCAGGGCCGCCGAGCGCACCACGCGCGTGATGACACCGAGGGGGATGAGCGACAAGGCCACCGTGGGCAGCGCCATGTGGCGCAGGTATTCGAGCGGGCCGCCCCCGTCGGCCGTCCCCATCGCCGGGAGCCAGTTGAGCTGCACGGAAAAGACGATGATCAGGATGATGCCCGCCCAGTAGTGGGGGACCGAGACGCCGACGACGGCCACCGCGCTGGCGATCCGGTCGAGCGCCCGGCCCTGCCGGAAGGCGGCCAGGAGGCCGAGCGCGATGCCGAGCGCGAAGGCGAGCGCGGAGGACGACAGCGCGAGGACGAGGCTGTTGACGAGCGCGTCGCGGACGTCGAGGATCACCGGCCGGCGGGTGGCGATCGAGCGGCCGAGATCACCCTGCGCCACCCGCCCGAGCCAGACGAGGTACTGCACCGGCAACGGCCGGTCGAAGCCGTAGGCGCGCTTGGTCGCCTCGATCTCCGCCTGGCTGGACTCGGCCGGCATGACCGCCGCGATCGGGTCGCCCGGGGCCAGGTGCACCATCGCGAAGACGATGATGCTGGCCCCGAGCAGCGTCGGAATCGCGAGCAGGAGACGGTGGCCAGCGTAGACCCACACGGAGCGTGCGCTAGCGGACGGTGACCGCCGTCAGGTCGACGAACCAGCTCTGCGGCTGCACGAAGCCCTTGACCTTGGCCGACAGCGCGCGCGGGTTCTGGTCGTGCACGACGAAGATCCACGGCGCGTCGTCCACGATCACCTCGTGGAGCTTGGCGAGGATGTCGTTCTGCCTGGCGATGTCGAACGTGCGCTCCGCCTCGTCGATGAGCTTGTCGGCTTCCGGATTGACGTACGGCATCGTGTTGACGGAGACGGGCACGACCGACTTCGAGTGGAAGAACCGTCCGAAGCCGCTCCACGGCTCGAGGAAGTTCCAGGAGATGTTCCAGGCGTTGAGCCCCTCGTTGTCAGCGGTCTTGAAGCCCGCCCGCCACCGCGTGAGCAGCGTGTTCCACTCCACCGGCTGCAGGTCGACGTCGAGGCCGACCTCCTTGAGATTCTTCTGGATCAGCTCGTTCATCGCCAGCGGCAGCATCTGGCCCGAGCCCGACGTGGAGATGAGGTGGACCGCCTTGACCGGGTGCTTGGCGCCGTCGAAGCCGGCCTGGCGCAGGAGCTCCTTCGCCTTCGCCGGGTTGTACTCGTAGACCTCCTTGGGCTTGCCGAACCACGGATGGCCCTTGTAGACGACGCCGGTGGCCGGCACGCAGGTGTCGTTCAGCAGGCTCTTGCAGATGCCGACTCGATCGACCGCGTAGTTCGCGGCCTTGCGTACGAGCTTGTTGCTCCACGGCTCCTTGTCCAGCCGGAGCGTGTGCGTCCAGTTGTGCGGATACGAGTTCATGGCGATCTGGAACCCGGCGCCCCTGAGCTGCGGGATGGCGTCGGGCGGCGGCACTTCGATCCAGTCGACCTGGCCGCTCCGGAGCGCGGCCAGGCGCGTCGTCGGCTCCGGCATCGGCAGCAGGACGAGCTTGTCGATCTTCGGCCGCCGCCTGGCGTCCCAGTAGGTCTTGTTGGCCTCGAGCTCGAGCCGCTCGCGCGGGACGAACTTCGTCACGCGGTAGGGGCCGGTGCCGGAGGGCTGCTCGGCGAACTTGCGCCAGTCCTTGACCTTCTGCCACTGCGCCGGCGAGACGATGAGCATGTAGCAGAGCTGATAGGGCACGAAGCTCGTCGGCTTGCCGGTCTCGAACTCGACCGTGTGGTCGTCGAGCTTGGTGACGCCGGTGAGGGACGCGAGCCGGAAGCTCACCTGGCCGGAGCCGTACGGATCGAAGTGCGGCGCGTCCTTCTTCTTGATCGACTCGTACGAGAAGACGACCGCGTCGGCGTTGAACGGGCTGCCGTCGTGGAAGGTCACGCCCTTCCGGAGCTTGAACACCCACTTAGTCGGCTGGTCGCGGCGCACCTCCCACGACTCCGCCAGGCCGGGGACGAGCGGTGCCAGCCGGTCGCCCCGCGTGAGGTCCCACGCGATGAGCGGCTCGTAGATCTGGTAGCCGACGAACCGGAAGCCCTCGAAGCCGTTGTCCGTCTGGCCGCCGGTATAGGGAATGTCGCTGGCCGTCATCCCGATCCGCAGCGTGCCCTGCGCGAACGCGGGGCAATTCAACGACAGTGTGAGGACGGCGGCGAGGGTCAGGAAGGCAGCGCGTCTCATGACGATCCTCCTTGGGTCGAGCTCGACGCGGCGGTGACCGGCATCGCGCGCAGGTCTGCGAGGCGCTCGGGGACCAGATGGCAGCGCGCGACGTGGCCGGGGGTCACGGGATGGAACGACGGCGGCGTCGTCGTGCAAGCCTCCCGCGCGATCGGGCAGCGCGGGGCGAACGCGCAGCCGGGCGGCAGCATGGCGAGATTCGGGGGCGCGCCGGGGATGGGGACGAGCGGGCGGCCCTTCTGGCCGCGGCGCACCGTGGCCTGCATCAGCCCCTCGGTGTACGGGTGGGCGGGACGCTGGAACAGCTCCCGGATGGGCGCCCGCTCGACGATCCGCCCGGCGTACATGACGGCGGCGTCGTCCGCGATCTCGGCGACGACGCCGAGGTCGTGGGTGACGAAGATCACGGCGAGGCCGAGCCGCCGCTGCAGATCCCGCAGGAGCCAGAGGATCTGCGCCTGCACCGTCACGTCCAGCGCCGTGGTCGGCTCGTCGGCGAGCAGCAGCTCCGGCTCGCAGGCGAGCGCGATCGCGATCATCGCGCGCTGGCGCATGCCACCCGAGATCTCGTGCGGATAGCTCGCCAGGCAGCGCTCGGGCGACGGCACCTGGACGAGGTCGAGGAGCTCGCGCGCGCGCCGGGACGCGGCGCGGCGATCCAGGTCACGGTGCTGCACGAGGGTCTCGACGATCTGGCCGCCGATCGTGTAGACGGGATCGAGCGCGGTCATCGGCTCCTGGAACACCATGGAGACGACGCCACCCCGGAGGCGTTCACGGGCGCGCTCGTCGAGCCGGATCACGTCACGGCCCTTCACGAGCACCTCGCCGGTGATCCGGGTGCGGACGGCCGGATGGAGGCCGAGAATCGCGCGGAGCGTGACGCTCTTGCCGGAACCCGATTCGCCGAGAAGGGCGAGAACCTGTCCGGCGTCGAGCGAGAAGGTCACCTCGTTGACCGCACGCACGACGCCGTCGCGCGTCTCGAACGCGACGCTGAGATCGCGGACACTCAGCAGTGACATGTCACGTGGCCCTGGGTGGCGGCGATCATAGCATCTCGCGAACCGTCGACCCGGTCTGCGTCGAGTGCGCCCGCGCGATCCCCGGCTGCAGTACAGTAGGGCGGTCGTGAGCGACCGCCGTGTCAGCATCGCGTTCCAGACCGACCTGCCGCTGGGGGCGTACGGCCACCTGGCGGCGACGGCCGAGCGGCACGGCTTCGACGCCGTCTCGGTCTACAACGATCTGCTGTACCAGCCGGCCTGGCTGCCGCTGCTCGAGATCGCGCGGGCCACCCGACGGGTCGCCCTCGGCCCGTCGGCGGTGAACCCGTTCACCTGCCACCCCGTGAACATCGCCGGCCAGATCGCGCTGATCGACGAGGCCTCCGGCGGCCGCGCGTACCTGGGCCTGGCCCGCGGGGCCTGGCTCGACTTCCTGGGCGTGGCGCCC
>JBKOZA010000496.1:0-16184 GCA_046725675.1 Candidatus Methylomirabilota bacterium | reverse complement strand
CGTCCGGTGTTCGTCGTGTTCTGGTTGCCGCCCATGAAGGCCACGACGTTGGCGACGGCCGGATCGGTCATGACGAGGTCGACGTACTCGCGCATCTTGTCCCGCATGGCCGGGAAGGAGATGTCCTGGTCGGCCTGGATGCTGCCGATGAGCCGCCCGGTGTCCTGCTGGGGGAAGAAGCCCTTGGGCACGACGACGAAGAGGTAGACGTTGAGACAGACCGTGCCGATGGTGATCAGCAACGTCACCAGCCGGAAGCGCAGCCCCCAGCGGAGCGTGCGGGCGTACAGTCCGAGCACGCCGTCGAAGACCCACTCGCCCAGCCGGTAGAGCCGCCCGTGGCGGACCTCGCGGGAGGACCGGAGCAGCTGCGAGCACATCATCGGGGTGACGCTGAGCGAGACCAGCAGCGAGAAGCCGATGGCCAGCGTGAGCACCACCGCGAATTCCCGGAACAGCCGGCCCACCAGCCCGCCCATGAACAGGATCGGGATGAACACGGCCACCAGCGAGGTGCTCATCGACAGGACCGTGAAGCCGATCTCCCGGGCCCCGCGCAGGGCGGCGGCGACCGGCGACAGCCCCTCCTCGAGGTAGCGCGTGATGTTCTCCAGCACGACGATGGCGTCGTCGACCACGAAGCCGACCGCGATCGTCAGCGCCATCAAGGACAGGTTGTCGAGGCTATAGCCGATGAGATACATCCCGCCGAAGGTACCGAGCAGGGACAGCGGGACCGCCACGCTGGGGATGAGCGTGGCCCACGGGCTGCGCAGGAAGACGAACACGACGAGCACGACCAGGCCGATGGACAGCAGCAGCGTGCCCTGCACGTGGCGGAACGAGGCGCGGATGGTGGTCGTGCGGTCCAGCACGACGTCGAGGGCGATGCTGGGCGGAATCGAGGCGCGCAGCGACGGCAGCAGGGCCATCACCCGGTCGACCGTGTCGATGATGTTGGCGCCCGGCTGGCGGTACATCACGATCAGCACGGCCCGCTTGCCGTTGGCGAAGCCGCCCGTGCGCACGTCCTCCACCGAGCTCTCGACCTCCGCGATGTCGCCCAGCCGCAGCTGGGCGCCGTTGCGGTACGTGACGATGACCGGGCGGTACTGCTCGGCGTCCAGCAGCTGATCGGTCGCGTGGATCGTCCACGCGGTGGTGTCGTTGGCCAGCTGGCCCTTCGGCGAGTTGGCGTTCACCGTCCCCAGCGCCGCCCGCACTTGCTCGAGACTCAGACCGATCTGGCTCAGCATGTTGGGATCGACCCGCACGCGCACCGCCGGCTTGGCGCCGCCGCCGACGATCACCTGGCCGATGCCCTCGACCTGCGCGAGCTTCTGGGCCAGGATCGAGTCGGCGGCGTCGTACATCCGTCCCACCGGCAGCACGTCCGAGGTCAGGGCGAGGATCATCACCGGCAGGTCGGCCGGGTTGACCTTGCGGTACTTCGGGTTGCTGGGCAGGTTGGCCGGCAGCTGGCTGCGGGCGGCGTTGATGGCCGCCTGCACGTCGCGAGCGGCGGCGTCCACGTTGCGGCTCAGGTCGAACTGCAGCACGATCGTGCAGTTGCCGAGCAGGCTGTTCGACGTCATCTCCGTCACCCCGGCGATGCGCCCGAACTGCCGTTCCAGCGGAGTCGCCACCGAGGAGGCCATGGTCTCCGGGCTGGCGCCGGGCAGGGTGGCCTGCACCTGGAGGACGGGGAACTCGACCTGGGGCAGCGGGGCCACCGGCAGCATCCGGTAGGCGACGATCCCGGCCAGCAGCAGCGCGATGCTCAGCAGCGTGGTCCCGATCGGTCGTCGGATGAAGGGCTCGGAGACGTTCACGGGTTCGGGCTCAGTCCCCGACCGCCTCGATCGGGCGGGTGCGCGAGGCGGGCGCCCGGCGGAAGCGCCGGCCGAAGCGATCGAAGGCCAGGTAGACGACCGGCGTGGTGTAGAGCGTCAGCAGCTGCGAGAGCAGCAGGCCGCCGACGATTGTGATGCCCAGGGGGCGGCGCAGCTCGGAGCCGGTCCCGGTCCCCAGCGCCAGCGGCAGGCCGCCCAGCAGGGCCGCCATCGTCGTCATCATGATCGGCCGGAAGCGCAGCAGGCACGCCTCGTAGATCGCCTCGGCCGGGTGCTTGCCCTCGGTGCGCTCGGCGTCGAGGGCGAAGTCGATCATCATGATCGCGTTCTTCTTCACGATGCCGATCAGGAGGATGATCCCGATGAGGGCGATGACGTCGAGGTGGGCGCCGACGAGCAGCAGGGCCAGGATGGCGCCCACCCCGGCCGAGGGCAGCGTGGACAGGATCGTCACCGGGTGGATGTAGCTCTCGTACAGCACGCCCAGCACGATGTAGACGGTGATGATCGCGGCCAGAATGAGCAGGGGCTCGTTGGCCAGCGAGGCCTGGAAGGCTTGGGCGGTGCCCTGGAAGCTAGCCCGGATGGAGGCCGGCAGGCCGATCTGCCGCTCGACGGCGCGGATGGCGTCCACCGCGTGGCCGAGGGCGACGCCCGGCGCCAGGTTGAACGACAGCGTCACGGCCGGGAACTGCCCCTGATGGTTCACCGCCAGCGGCGCGTGACCGGTGTCCAGGTGGGTGAAGGCGCTGAGGGGCACCTGGGTGCCGGTCACGGACTTCACGTAGATCGACTTCAGCGCTCCGGGGTCCTGCTGGAAGCGTGGCGCCACCTCGAGGACCACACGGTACTGGTTGAGCTGGGTGAAGATCGTCGAGACCTGGCGCTGGCCGAAGGCGTCGTAGAGCGTGTCGTCGATGGCCTGGGGCGCGATGCCCAGCCGCGAGGCGGTGTCGCGGTCGATCACCAGCGAGGCCAGCAGGCCGCCGCTCTGCTGGTCGCTGGCCACGTCGCGCAGCTCGGGGAGGGTCTTGAGCTTGTCGATCAGCCGCGGGGTCCACTCGGCCAGCTCGCGGGCGTCGGCGTCCTCCAGCGAGTACTGGTACTGCGTGCGACTCACCCTGTCCTCGACCGTGAGGTCCTGCACCGGCTGCATGTAGAGCGTGATGCCTTCGACCGCCTCCAGCCTGGGCTGCAGGCGCCGGATGATCGCCGAGGCGTCGGCGCTACGCGTCTCTCGGGGCCGCAGGTTGATCTGGATGCGCCCGCTGTTGGGCGTCATGTTCGTGCCGTCCACGCCGATGAACGACGACAGGCTGGCGACGTCGGGGTCGCCGAGGATCAGGCCGGCCAGCGCCTGCTGGCGCGCCGCCATCGCCGTGAACGACACGGTCGGCGGCGCCTCCGAGATGCCGAGGATCACGCCGGTGTCCTGGATCGGGAAGAATCCCTTGGGCACCACCACGTAGAGCAGGATCGTCAGCACCAGGGTGGCGATCGTGACGACCAGTGTCGCCGTCTGGTGCCGCAGCACCCAGCGCAGCGTGGTGCCGTAGCGGGCGATGACCCACTCGAACCCCCACTCGGTGAGGCGGTAGAGGCGGCCCTGGGTGGCGGCCGGCCGGTGGCGCAGGAGCCGGGCACACATCATCGGCGTCAGCGTCAGGGACACCACCGCCGAGACGAGGATCGTGACGGCCAGGGTCACCGCGAACTCGCGGAAGAGCCGGCCGACGATGTCGCCCATGAACAGCAGGGGGATCAGCACCGCGATCAGCGACACCGTCAGCGACACGATCGTGAAGCCGATCTGGGCCGAGCCCTTCAGCGCCGCCTCCAGCGGGGAGTCGCCGGCCTCGATGTAGCGCGCGATGTTCTCGATCATCACGATGGCGTCGTCCACGACGAAGCCGGTCGAGATGGTGAGCGCCATCAACGAGAGGTTGTCGAGGCTGTAGCCGAGCAGGTACATGACCCCGAACGTCCCCACGATCGAGATCGGCACGGTGACGCTCGGGATGACGGTCGCCGCCAGGCTGCGCAGGAACAGGAACATGACCATGACGACGAGGGCGATGGTGAGGATCAGCGTGAACTCCACGTCGTGCACCGACGCCCGGATCGTCGTCGTCCGGTCGGTGAGCGTGGTGATCTCGATGGCCGAGGGCAGCGAGGCGCGCAGCTGGGGGAGCAGCCGCTTGATGCGGTCCACGACGCCGATGATGTTGGCACCGGGCTGACGCTGGATGTTGACGATCACGGCCGGCTTGTCGTTCATCCAGGCCGCTTGCTTCACGTTCTCCACACCGTCGACGACGTCGGCCACGTCGGACAGGCGCACCGGGGCGCCGTTGCGGTAGGCGACGACGATCGACCGGTACTCGGGGCCGGTGAGGAGCTGGTCGTTGGCGCCGATGGTGAAGGACTGCCGGGGACCCTCCAGGTTGCCCTTGGCCTGGTTGACGTTGGCCTGCGACAGCACCGCTCGCAGGTCTTCCAGGCTCAGCCCGTAAGAGGCGAGCGCCGTCGGGTCGGCCTGCACCCGCACCGCCGGCCGCTGACCGCCGCTGATCGACACCAGGCCAACCCCGGGGAGCTGGGAGATCTTCTGGGCGAGATTGGTGTCGGCCAGGTCCTGCACGCGGCTCAGCGGCAGCGTCTCGGAGGTCAGCGCCAGCGTCATGATCGGGGTGTCGGCCGGGTTGACCTTGCTGTAGATCGGCGGGCTGGGCAGATCACGGGGCAAGAACGTCGCGGCGGCGTTGATCGCCGCCTGCACCTCCTGCTCGGCCACGTCGATGGGGTGCTCCAGCACGAACTGCAGCGTCACCAGCGAGGCGCCGAAGGCGCTGGTGGACGTCATCTGCTTGAGCCCGGGGAGCTGGCCGAACTGCCGCTCCATGGGCGTCGTCACCGACGAGGCCATGACGTCGGGGCTGGCGCCCGGGTAGAACGCGACGATCTGGATGGTGGGGTAGTCGACCTGGGGGAGCGCGGAGACCGGCAGCTGCGAGTACGCGACCATCCCGGCCAGGAGGATTCCTACGGTCAGCAGCGCGGTGGCGACCGGCCGCAGGATGAAAACACGGGAGGGGTTCACATCACCCGCGCCCGACGAACGGCATCTTGGTCGCCATCACCGTGAGGAACTGCACGTTGGCGTCCAGGGGAAGGCTGGCCATGTAGACGACCGCGTTGGCCACGTGCTCGACGTCCATCGTCGGCTCGACGGCGATGGCCCCGTGCGCCTGCGGCACCCCCTTCTTCATGCGCTCGGTCAGGGGGGTCTCGGCGTTGCCGACGTCGATCTGGCCGCAGGCGATGTCGTACTTGCGGCCGTCGAGCGATGTTGTCTTGGTGAGCCCGGTGATCGCGTGCTTGGTGGAGGTGTAGGCCACCGAGCCCGGGCGCGGCGCGTAGGCCGAGATCGATCCGTTGTTGATGATGCGCCCACCCTGCGGCTGCTGGCTCTTCATCATCTTGAACGCTTCCTGGGTGCAGATGAACGAGCCGGTGAGGTTGGTGTCGACCACGGCCTTCCACTGCTCGTACGGCAGGTCCTCCAGCGGCACCGCCGGGGCGCCGATCCCCGCGTTGTTGAAGAGCAGGTCCAGCCGGCCGAACGCTTCCTTGGTGCGTGCGAACAGCGCGCGGATCGCGGCCGGGTCGGCCACGTCGGTGGGGACGACCAGGGTGCGGGCTCCCGGCGTGGACTCCCGGGCCACGGCCTCCAGCGCGTCCTTGCGCCGCCCGGCCAGCACGACGGCCCACCCCTCTCGAAGCAGCGCGAGGGCCGAGGCCTTGCCGATACCGCTCCCCGCCCCGGTGACGATCGCAACCTTGCCGTCCGCAGCCATCTCGGGTGTCCTCTCTCGCGTCGAATCGGGCGCCATCAGGGTAGTCTCCGCCCGCAGGGGAATCAAGCCGGTGGCGCCGCTCCGGCGAGGACGGGGAGATACCCGGCCCGATGGCACGGGCCGGGGCGGTCGCCTACAGCGACTGTAAGAAAGCCCGCAGCGCGCGCTTGCCGGCGTCGTCGAGGTGGGTGTACTCGCGCATCGCGCCGCGGCCCTGGCCGTCGTGCGCGAGAATCGCGGCCTCGACGCTCGACGCGCGTCCGTCGTGCAGGTACGTCGTGCGGACCCGCAGGCCCCACAGGGGCGCCGTGCGCATCTGGCGGCCTCCGGCGGCGCCCTGCTCGATGCTGTCCCCCAGGCTCCCCATGTCGTGCAGCAGGAAGTCCGAGAACGGCTCGAACCTGACGCGATCGAGGGCGGCGATGGCGTTCGGCCCGGTGGTCAACGCGCGGACGTGACAGGACGCGCAGCCGATCTGGTCGAAGACCGCCTGGCCAGCCGTCACCTGCGCCGTGATCGGACCGCGCGGCGGCGGCGCCAGGAACATCATGAAGTCCGTGAACGCCGCCACCGCGTCGCCGTTGTCCTCGGGGTCACTCTTGAGCCCGTTGCATTGCTCGAGACGCGACGCGTCGCCGTTGGGGAGGTTCTTCTTGGGGAAGGTCGGCGAGGTGATGCCCATCTCGTTGAGGTAGGCGTCCGCCGCGAACGTCATCAGCGTCGCGACCTGCGCCTTCCAGCCGAAGCGTCCGAGGCGATGGCGCCCGCTGGTCACGTCCTTGACGATGCTCGGCTGCCCGGCCACCTCCGGCGTGCGCGCCTGCTGCGCTCTGGCGATGTCGAGGAACGTCGTGTCGGGCACGTTGTCGACCAGTCCCAGCCCGAACAGCGACGTCGTCTTGCGCTTGGCGATGATCGTCGCCTCGGGGGGAACGATCTCCGGGCCGCAGCCACGGCCAGGGTCGACGCCACGCACCTGCAGGAGAGACCCGCCGCGCTCGGTCATGGGGTCGAACGCGCCCTTGGTGATCCGCCCGAATCGCGTCTCGGTGATATTGCTGTCGCCGCCGACCTTGGGGTTGGAGTGGCAGGCCACGCAGGACACGTCGTTGAACACCGGCCCCAATCCCTTGCCGACGTCCGCGGCTGCCTCGAACTCTTCCTGTCCGGCCTCGAACAGCGCCAGGACATCGGGCGGCAGTCCAGCCAGGGGTTGCCCGAATTGCGGCCCTTGCGCTGCGCCCAGCGTACCGATCACCAGCAGCCCCGCGGCGAACCACAGCCACGACTTGTTGTGCATGTACGCTCCTGGAAGTCAGGAGTCCCGCCCGCCACGACCTCCTGTCCGCGCCCTACCTGATCTCTCACCTCCTTCGCCGCTTCTGGCGCCGGGCGGACCTCGAGCGCGCCTTGCCCGTCGCGACGCGGCCCCCGCTGATCCCTGCTCGTCCGGCCCAGAGACATCGCCCATGTGCGTTGGCGTCCGTGTCCGACATGTAAAACTGACGTCGCGGACGAGCATCGCGGGCCGGCAAGGGAAATGCCAGACGTCGAAGACACGCATGCTTGGCCGAAGCCGAGAGAAACCGGGGCGAGCGCGTCGACGTTCCCGCGTCGCACCGCGGGACACCGACGTAACACTTCCGTCAGATCAGTGACGTCGAGGGCGGAGCAGGATCTTCAAAGCGCGGGCGGGCGTCTCAGCGGAAACGGGGAATCACTTCGCGAGCGAACAACTCCATCGAGCGACGCACGTGGGCCTGCGGGAGTCCGCCGAAGTTCATCCAGCACAGCACCTCGCCGACCCCGAGGTCGCGCATCTCGGAGATCTTCGCCGCGACCGTGTCGGGCGAGCCGATGGCCAGCGTCTCCGCCACGAGCTGCTCCCACGGCAGCGGAGCGAAGCGCTGCTCCAGGGCGCGGAAGCCGGGCTGCAGCAGCGGGTGAACGCGGTCGATGTGCTCCGGAATGAGGAAGCGCCGCAGGGCGTCCTGGTACCACATCTCCGCGTCCTTCGCCTCGGCCAGCGCCTGCGCGTCGGTCGGCGCGACGTAGATGTGACGCGACACTCCCCAGCGGCCGAGCAGGCTCGCGATCTCGGCCTCGCTCCGGCCGGCCTTGCGACAGGCGTTCACGTAGACGTCGCGCTGCTGCACGAGCTGCTCGACGGGCCCGCGAAGAATCGAGTTCAGCATGGGCCACCCGCGCATCGCGGTGGCCTCGATCGTGTCGGAGCTGACGCACACGACGTAGAGCGGCGGGTGCGGCTGCTGCAGGGGCTTGGGGATGACCCGGACCTCGGGAATCGTGAAGTGCCGGCCCTCGAAGGCGAACCGCTCGGCCGTCCATGCCCGCAGCATGATCTCGAGCGACTCCTCGAAGCGCTCGCGGCTCTCGATCTGGGGCACCCGATAGCCCTCGAACTCCACCGGGCGGTTGCCGCGTCCCACTCCCACGTCTAGGCGGCCGCCGCTGAGGATGTCGACCATCGCCAGCTCCTCGGCCAGCCGGACCGGATCGTGGAACGGCAGGATGGCGGCGGCCAGACCGATGCGGACTCGACGCGTCCGCGTGGCGGCTGCCGCCGCGAGCACCGCCGGCGACACCGACAACCCGTACTCGATGAAGTGATGCTCGGTCAGCCAGATGCTGTCGAAGCCGAGCTCCTCGGTCCAGGCCATTTGCTCCATCTCGTTCTGGACGACTTCCGGATGGGGCAGGGCAGGAGGAGCCTGCAGGAAGTAGTAGGTCCCGAACCGCATAGGGGTCGAGGCCGACTGTACCCCAATTCGGCCTGGCCCGGGGTATGCTGGTAAATAAGTCAGACGCCTGCAGCGTCTAAGGCGTCGGAGGGTGCCATGAAGAAGGTCGTTTCGGCCTCATTGCTTGCAATGGCGCTGCTTCTCCTGTTGGCAGCACCAAGCTTGGCCTGGACCCGTGGTCATTTCCATGGGGGAACGCGGGTCTTCGTAGGTGTCGGTCCCGGATGGTGGTGGGGGGCGCCTTATGCCTATCCCTATCCCTACTACTACTACCCGCCCTACTACTACCCGTACTACTCGCCGGCTCCCGCGGAACCGCCTGTCTACGTTCAGCAGGAGGCGGCACCCTCGTCGCCGCCCGCCGTGTCCGCGCCAGCCCAGCAGGGTTACTGGTATTTCTGCGCGAGTTCGCGTCAGTACTATCCACAGGTTTCGAGTTGCTCGGAGGCGTGGATCAAAGTGCCTCCGAGACAGGATTAATATCGATCTCGTAAACCATGAATATCAAGGCGATCGTCGGTTGTGCGGCCGTGGCCTTGATCACGAGTGCCTGCGCAACCGTGACCGGTCCGAGCGTGATGGTGCTTCCGGGCACGGGCATGAACTTCGACCAGTTCCAGATGGACGACGCCGTTTGTCGCCAGTTCGCCGCTCAGCAGAGCGGGATCTCCAGTCAGTCCCCCACGCGTACCGCAGTAGGCCAGGCGGCCATTGGCACCGCCCTCGGTGCCGCCGCCGGTGCCGCCATCGGCGCGGCGGCGGGGAACCCGGCCCTGGGAGCCGCCGTGGGAGCGGGGGCTGGTCTGCTGGGCGGCTCGGCCGTCGGCGCCAACAGTGCGTGGGGTTCGAATCAGACGGTTCAGGGTCGGTACGACGCCGGCTACATGCAGTGCATGTACGCCAAGGGCCATCAGATCCCCGTCGCCCGAGGCGCGCTGACCTCGCCCCGTGTCGCTCCGGCGGCGGCTCGGTCAGCGCCCCCGCCACCGCCTCCACCGCCGCCGGCCAGCAGCGTCACGCCATCCAACGCTGCCCCAGCGCCACCACCGCCGCCCGCAGGGGCGCCTCCTCCCCCGCCGCCAGACGCGACCCGCTGACCCGCGGGTCACCGCGTGGTGCGGCCCCGATTTACGCCCGGGCCAGTGAACCGCGAAGGAGTCGGCCGGGCAGCGCGCCGGTGTGCTGACCGTCGCGCAGCAAGATCTCGCCGTTGACGACCGTCGCTGCGATGCCGCGGCAGCGCTGCGTGAGGCGCCTGGCGCCAGCCGGGAGGTCGTGAACGACCTCGGGCAGTTCCGCGGCGATCGTGTCGGGATCGAACACGACCAGGTCGGCCGCCATCCCCTCCCTGAGAAGCCCGCGGTCGGCGAAGCCCCACTGGGTGGCCGGAACGAGCGTGAGCATCCGCACGGCCTCCTCGAGGGTGAACGCCTGCCGCTCCCGCACCCAGTACGCGAGCAGGTGCGTCTGTAGCGAGGAGTCCATGAGCTGCGAGACGTGCGCGCCGGAGTCCGAGAACGTCACCACCGCGCGCGGTAGCCGCATGAGCTCCAGCGCGATGTCCTGGTCCTCGTTGGCGATGGGTTGCAGGAAGAACACGTTGAAGTCGGACTCGACGCCGAGGTCGATCATCGCCTCGACTGGATCGCAGTTGCGGGCGCGGGCGATCTCGGCGACCGAGCGATGGACGCCGTGCACGCTCTCCATGACGAAGATCCAGTCGAACACCGCCGGGCGCGCTTCGGTGCCGCGCGGCTCGCCCTCGAAGCGCGCGCGGGCCGCCGCCACCAGCTGGCCTCGCAGCTCGGGATCGCGCAGCTTTGCCTTCTGCTCGGCCAGGGGCAGCCTGCGGAGCTCCTTCCAGACCGGCAGCTTGTCGAAGGGGAGCTGAGTCCGGAAGGACAGGACCGCCGAGAGCGCGCGGCTGTGAACCTGGGCGAACATGCGCCCCCCGGCCGCCGCCGTCTCGTCCAGCAGCTTCACGTAATCCTTGTAGACCCCTGGCGCATCCTTGCGGCTGAACAGGCCGAACGTGATCGGCCGCCCGCTCTCCACGGCGAGGTCCCGCAGGCGGACGTGGTAGTCGCGGCGCAGCTGCGGGTCGACCTTCCCGCTCCGGTCGACGTTCTCGCCGGCCAGCTCGAAGATGCCGGCGTTGAGCTCGCCCATGACGCTGACCAGGCGGCGGACCTCGTCCCAGCTCGCCATCCGGCTGGCGACGGGCCGGCGATCCGGCGTCTCGTGGCTCGGCGACCGCGACGTGGTGAAGCCGATGGCGCCGGCCTGGATCGCGTCGCGCAGCTCGGCTTGCATCGCGCGCAGATCGTCCTCGGTGGCCGCGCCCTCGAAGGCACGCTCGCCCATCACGTACGTCCGCAGCGCCGAATGGCCGAGGTAGCCCGCGTAGTTGATGCCCTTGGGCAGGCGCTCGAGGGTGTCCAGGTACTCGCGGAACGTCGTCCACGACCACTCGATGCCGACGTTCATGGCGTCGGCCGAGATGTCCTCGGCGCGCTCGAGGTTGCGCATGACCAGGTGCTTGTCCTTGTCCGCGCAGGGCGCCAGCGTGAAGCCGCAGTTGCCCATGACGACGGTGGTGATGCCGTGCCAGCACGAGCAGGTTCCGAGCGGGTCCCAGAAGATCTGCGCATCCATGTGCGTGTGGCCGTCGATGAACCCCGGCGCCACCACGCGCCCCTCGGCGTCGAGCACCTGGCGCGCGTGCTCGCGGATGCGACCGATGGAGGCGATGCGGCCTCCGCGCACGCCGACGTCGGCGCGATAGCGAGGCAGGCCGGATCCGTCGATCACCACGCCGTTCCTGATCACCAGGTCGAAGGCCATCACGAGCTCTCCTTGGGCCCGAACCGGGGCCGTGCGTGCCGAGGTGATCGTATCGTACTGCACTTCGCGCTCGCCGGCACGGTCCTGCCCGCGCCCGTATACTTGCCCCGCGCACGAGGCACCGGAACGGTCCGGGCCGGACCTCTCACGTGGATCCGAGGAGGCAGGTATGGGTTTGCTCGACGGCAAGGTGGCGCTGGTGACGGGCGGCGGAACGGGGATCGGCAGGGCGGTGTCGCTCGGACTGGCGGCGGCCGGGGCCCGCGTCGTCGTCAACGACTACGGCGTGAGCGTGGACGGCCGCGATCCCTCCAGCGGTCCGGCCAACGAGGTGGTGGCCGCGATCGCCAAGGGTGGCGGGCGCGCGGTGGCGAGCCCGGAGAGCGTGGCGACGATGGCCGGCGGCAAGGCCGTCGTCGATCTCGCCCTGAAGGAGTTCGGCGACCTGCACATCGTCGTGTGCTGCGCGGGGATCCTGAGAGAGCGGATGATCTTCAACATGTCCGAGGAGGAGTGGGACGCCGTGATCGCCGTCCACCTCAAGGGCCACTTCACGGTGCTGCGGCCGGCCACGGCGCACATGCGGGAGAAGAAGAGCGGCAGCATCGTGACCTTCACCTCGACGGCCGGCCTGGAGGGCAGCCCCGGGCAGCCGAACTACTCCGCCGCCAAGGAGGGCATCGTCGGCCTCACCCGCTCGGTGGCGCTGGCCATGGCGAAGTACGGTGTGCGCTGCAACGCGATCTCCCCGACGGCGGACACGCGGATGACCCAGCGGCTTCCTGGCGAGCGCCGGGCTGCCGCCACCGCCACGCCGCCGGAGGCGATCGCGCCGGTGGTGGCGTTCCTGGCCAGCGACCGGGCCTCGCACATCACCGGCCAGGTGATCGGCGTCCGCGGCGACGAGGTCACGATCTTCTCGCATCCCGCGCCGCTCAAGACGGCGACGCGTGCCAATGGCTGGACCCCCGAGGCGCTGGCCGAGGTGTGGGATCGTGCGCTCGGCCAGGACCGACTGCGCCGGCTCGACGCCCTGAAGATCGCGTGGCCCGTGACGAGCTCCTGACGCTGCCCCCGGGTACTTTCGCCGCGGGGAAGCGCTCAGGACTGGGAGTAGCCGGTACCGGGGGTGTCGACGCCGCGGCCGCGGGCTTCGGTGATCCAGCCGAACTCTTTCAGGATCTGCTGACTGTACGTCACGCGCCCGGTGACGCGGTCGAGCGGCTCGCTGGCCAGCAGCAGGACCGCGCGGGCCATCAGCTCGGGACGCTCGCCGCGCGGGTCGTCCATGCTCTTGACGAGCTTGTGATAGACCGTGCCGGGCGTGGGCACGACCTGCGAGGGCGACACGCAGGTCACCGAGATGCCGTGTGGATAGACCTCGGCGGCCAGCCCCTGCGTGAAACGCTCGAGCGCGGCCTTCTGGGCGCCGTAGCAGGTGCCGCCACGAACGCCGACGGCCGGGTCGGGGTAGGGGCCGCGGCCGGGACCGATCGCGGCTCCCGAGCCGATGTTGACGATGGCGCCGGCGCGACGTGGAATCATGTCACGCAGGGCGAGCTGGCTGAGCACGAACGGAGCATGCACGTTGACGGCCCACGAGGCCAGCCAGCGGCCGACGATGTAGTCGGCGATCGGCACGAAGTAGGTCAGCGCAGCGTTGTTGACGAGCACGTCCACCGGCCCATAAACCTTGCGGGCGGTCTCGACGAGCTTCTCGCACTCGGCCGGGTCGGCGATGTTGACGGGGATCGGGTGCGCCTCGCCGCCCCAGGCGCGGATGGCGGCGACCGTGGTCTCCAGCGAGCCGCCGAGCTGGTGGTCGCCCTCCCGTAGTGTGCGGGCGGCGCAGACGATGCGGCCGCCCTCGGCGGCGAGCAGCGTGGCGACCTCCGCCCCGATGCCGCGGCTGGCACCGGTGACGACGACAACCTTGCCGTCGAGGCGGCCCATGTCACTCGATGGGCACGAAGATGCAGTTGCGCAGCTTGCCGTCGATCGCCTTGGACAGGTGCCCCTTGCCCCACGTGTCCTCGACCAGCAGGACCTCCCCGGCAGCGATGCGCCGCGACTCCCCGTCGCTGGCCGTGATCTGCACGCCGGCGTCGAGGTTGATGATGTACTGTCGACGCGGCGCGGGGTGCCAGTCCAGATCGTAGTCGGGCTGGACCTCGCGGAAGATGATCCCGGTGGCCGGCAGGCGCGCGGACAGGCGTCCGGACCGGCTCGACTCGATGTACGTGATCTCGACGTCCTCGAAGTGCGATTCGCCCTTTTGGTCGACGTAGAGCCTGTGTATCTTCATGGCTGCCGATCATAGCCTGGAGGCGCGATGCTACGCTACGCCAAGCCCGCTCCCGACTTCTCGCTGCCGTCCACCGAGGACCGACCGATGAGCCTGGCCGAATACCGCGGCAAGGACGTCGTGCTCGTCTTCTACTGCTTCGACTGGGGCAGCATCTGAACGCCCGAGCTGAGCGGCCTCGGTGAGGCCGTGCAGGAGATCCGGGCGCGCGGTGCGGCGCTGCTGGCCATCAGCGCCGACAGCCCGTTCAGTCACGCTGCCTTCGCCAAGGCGCGCGGGTTCGCCTTTCCGCTGCTCAGCGACATTCACCGCAAGACCATCCGCGACTACGACGTCCTCGACGAGGAGCGCAACGTCGCCTACCGCTCGACGTTCGTGATCGACCGCGACGGCGTGCTGCGCTGGGGCCAGGCCGGCGATCGCCAGATGGTCCGCGACGGGCGCGAGGTCCTGCGCGTCCTCGACCTCGTCGAGTCGCTGCGCCGGCGGGGCGTGCCCTGACGCGACCCGGCTAGACCGGCACGAGGATCAGGATCAGCCAGCCGATCGCCAGCGTCACGACGGTGAGGGGGATGCCGACGCGGGAGTACTCGACGAAGCCGATGTCGATGCGGGCGGCCCGGGCAGCCTCGGCGACGATGAGGTTGGCGACGGAGCCGAGCAGGGTGAGGTTGCCGGCCAGCGTCGTCGCCATGGCGAGCAGGAGCCAGGCGCGGTCCGGCTCGCCGAGGGCCGGGATCAGCGGCTTGAAGAGCAGGACGGCGGGCACGTTGGAGACGAGGTTCGACACCAGCGCGGCGACGACCGTCAGCACGATGGGCCGATGCAGTCCGATGCGGGCGGCCCACCGCGCGAGCTCCTCGGCGAGGCCGGAAGCCTCGAGCGCGCCCGTGAGGACGAACAGGCCGACGAACAACACGAGCAGGCTCCAGTTCACCTCGCGGTAGACCTTCTCCGGCTTCACCCGCCGCGTCAGCAAGGAGCAGGCGGCCCCACCGATCGCCACCACCGCGATCGGCACCCCGGCGAGGAACGCCAGCAGCATCACGCTGACCGCGATCAGCGTCTTCGCCATCAGCGGATAGTGCACGACGTGACGCTCGGGCGGGGCGTCGCTGGTGAACCGCGCCGGGAGCTGCCTCCGGTACACGAGCCGGACGACCAGGAACACGCACGCCAGGCCTAGCACGGCGACGGGGAGCTGGCGGATCAGGAAGCCGCGATAGCTCAGGCTCGAGAAGCTGCCGACCAGCATGTTCTGCGGGTTGCCGGTGAGCGTGGCGACGCTGCCGACGTTGGCCGCGGCGGCCAGCGCGATCAGGTAGGGCACGGGCGGCAGCTCGAGCCGGCGCGTGACGGTCACCACCAGGGGCGCCAGCACCAGGCAGATCACGTCGTTGACGAAGAGCGCCGACAGCACGCCGGCGGCAGCGATGACCGCAGCGAGCAGGCCGGGTGGGTTCCGCGCCCGCCGGATCGCCCACAGCGTCACCAGGCTGAAGAAGCCCGACAGCCGGAGGTAGGCGGCGACGATCATCATGCCGAAGAGGAGGACGAGCGTGTGGGCGTCGACGCTGCGGACGGCCTCGTCCCAGCCGAGCAGCCCGCTGACCACCATGACGGCGGCGCCGATGATGGCGACGCCGGTCCGGTCCACCCGCAGGCCGGGGAGTCGCCCGAGTCCCAGCGCGGCGTAGGACGCGGCGAAGACCGCCAGCGTCAGGACGTACTCGAGCCGCTGGCCGCGCACCCGATCAGGATAGCGTGAGCGTCGGCACGGAGCGGGCGCATTGCGGCCGGACGCGCCGGGCCGCGCTCAATCGGCCGGGGCGTAGAGCCATTCGATGCGCTGCACGCGGTCCGCGCGGAAGAAGAACTCGACGGTGTCGGGATACGCATCGGAGTAGAGGTAGAGGACGCTGACGTCGGTGGCGAGCTGCGGCTCACCCAGCGCTGCCTCCACGCGGTCTCGCGGCACGCCGATGTTGAGCCCGCGCGGCAGTGCCCAGCGCGGCTGGGTGATCTCCACGCGCCGCAGCGACTGGCTGGAGACGGCGATGAGGACGCCGGGATATGTCAGCTCGATCACGCCGTCCGCCCGGCCGGCGTCAGCCCCGGGCACGACCCGGGCTCGGGTGACCGGCGGCTCGCCCAGTGTTCGCTGGACCGCCGCGGCCGTGCGCCCGAAGAGCGCGCGCGGCGCGTCGATGAACTCGTCGACGGCGACGATGTCAGTCGGTCGGGTGGCAGAGGCGCCGGACTCCAGCGCCAGCACCGCCGCCGCCATCACGCAGGCCCACCGGACCACCGAGCTCCTCATGTGGCAGCATCGTAGCGCAGCCAGCCTTAAGATCGCGCTGGCCCGATGACGGACGCCGCCGACGCCTTCGAGACCCTCTACGCTCGCGGAGTCACCGACGGGCTGCCCGTCATTCCGCCGACGGTCGAGCGGGTGCGGGCCGCCGTCGAGGCCACCGGCCGTGACGGCGAGGAGCTCATCGCCCTGGTGGCGCCGCGACACGGGCGCGCCACGGTCCAGCGGATCGCTGTCAACGCGGTGATG
>JBKOZA010000495.1:0-7995 GCA_046725675.1 Candidatus Methylomirabilota bacterium | reverse complement strand
CTTCGCCGGCCTGACCGTGTGGGAGGCGAATCCCCGGATCATCGACTTGTTGAAGGCGCGCGGCGCGCTGGTGGCCCAGGCGCCGCTCACTCACACGTACCCGCACTGCTGGCGCTGCAAGAACCCGACGCTGTTCCGCGCGACCGAGCAGTGGTTCATCGCCCTCGACAAGGACGGCCTGCGGCAGCGGGCGCTGGACGCCATCCGGCGCGACGTCCGCTGGATCCCGGCCTGGGGCGAGGAGCGGATCTACAACATGGTCGCGCACCGTCCCGACTGGACGATCTCGCGCCAGCGCGTGTGGGGGGTGCCGATCGTCGCGTTCTACTGTCAGGACTGCGAAACGCTGCTCCTGGAGGAGCGGATCGTCGAGCACGTGGCGCGGATCTTTCGCGACGGCAACGGTGCCGACGAATGGCATGCCCGCTCCGCCGAGGCGCTGTTGCCGCCCGGCACCCGCTGCGGTACCTGCGGGAGCTCCCGGTTCCGCAAGGAGACGGACATCCTCGACGTCTGGTTCGACTCCGGCTGCAGCCACGCGGCGGTGCTGGAGACACGACCCGAGCTACGCTGGCCGGCCGAGCTGTACCTGGAAGGTTCCGACCAGCACCGTGGCTGGTTCCACTCTTCCCTGCTGGAGGCCGTCGGAACGCGGGGGGCGCCGCCGTACCGGGAGGTGCTCACGTGCGGCTTCGTTGTCGACGGCGAAGGCCGCAAGATGTCGAAGTCGCTCGGCAACGGAGTTGAACCCGAGGATCTGCTGCCGAAGTACGGCGCCGAGGTGCTGCGGCTGTGGGTCGCCGCCGAGGACTACACCGAGGACATCCGGCTCTCCTCGGAGATCCTGGACCGGTTGGCCGACGCCTACCGGCGCATGCGCAACACGTTCCGGTTCCTGCTCGGCAATCTGTCCGACTTCGAGCCGGCGCGCGACCGCCAGCCGTATACGAGCCTCGACGAGGTGGATCGCTGGGTGCTCGATCGTCTCGCTCGGCTGGTCGACCGCGTTCGGCGTGCCTACGAGGAGTACCAGTTCCACACGGTCTTCCACTCCGTGCACAACTTCTGCGCGGTGGACCTCTCGGCGCTCTACCTGGACGTGGTCAAGGATCGTCTCTACACGTCGGCGGCGGGCGATCCCCGTCGGCGAGCGGCCCAGACCACGTGCTACGACATCTTCGTGGCCCTGGCCAAGCTGACGGCACCCATCCTGACCTTCACCAGCGAGGAGGCCTGGCGTCACCTGCCGGGCGCCCGGTCGGAGAGCGTGCATCTCGAGCGCTTTCCCGAAGTGCCGCTGCCCTGGCTCGACGACACGCTCAAGCGCGAGTGGGATCGGCTGCTCGAGGTGCGGCGCGAGGTGGCCAGGGCCCTGGAGTTGGCGCGGGCCCGCAAGCTGATCGGCAGCGGGCTGGAGGCAGCCGTCCGTATCGCCAGCGCCCCCGAGGACCTGCCTGCCCTTCTGCACACCAAGCAGGCGGTACTGCCCACGCTGTTCATCGTCTCGTGCGTCCAGCTGGAACCGGGCGCCGCCGGAGCGGTGCACTACGAGAGCCAGGAGATTCCCGGACTGGTCATCGACGTGGACCGCGCTCCCGGCGATAAGTGTGAACGCTGCTGGATGCGGCGTCCCACCGTGGGCGCGAGCCCCGCGCATCCTAGCCTCTGCGATCGCTGCGTGGCCGTCGTGGACGCGTGAGCGCGGTGCTCCTGCTGGCCGGGGCCGTCGTGGCGCTCGACCAGATCTCCAAGGCGATCGTGCTGGGTCGCCTGCCGCTCGGTGTGCAGATTCCCGTCGTCGATGGCCTGCTGGCACTCACCCTCGTGCTGAATCCCGGCCTGGCCTTCGGCCTGCTCGGCAGCGTGCCGCCGGCGTGGCGCTGGATGGTGGCGGCCTTGTCCCTCGTCGCCCTCGCCGTGCTGGCTCGCGTCGCGCTGCGCGTGCTGCCGGCCGGTGGCTGGGCCGGCCGGCTATCGATCGGCTTGATCTTCGGAGGGGCGGTCGGGAACCTGGTCGACCGCGCGCGGTTCGGAGCTGTCGTCGACTTCGTGGACGTGCACTGGCAAGGGTGGCACTGGCCCGCCTTCAACGTCGCCGACTCGGCCATCACCGTCGGCGTGGCGCTCCTCGCGCTGCGCCTGCTGAACGACCGCTCCGGCTCCTCGCCGGGCTGATGGCGGCCGTGTGGCCTTAGCCTTGCGGCGCGTGGCCGTGGTGGTCGACGCCCCGGACGCCGGCCAGCGCCTGGACCGTTGGCTGGCAGCCCGCCTTGCCGACGTCTCGCGGGCGCGGCTGCAGGGTCTGATCGCCGAGGGCCACGTGCGGGTGGACGGGGCGACGCGGAAGCCGTCGCACCGTGTCGTCGTGGGTGAGCGGATCGACGTCGACATTCCGCCACCGCCCCCCGAGGAGCTCGAGCCGGAACCCATCGCGCTCAGCGTCGTGCACGAGGACGCCCACGTGCTCGTGGTTGACAAGCCCGCCGGCGTGGTAGTGCATCCGGGCGCGGGTCACGCCCGCGGCACGCTGGCGGCCGCGGTGCTCGCCCACGTCCCTGGCATCGTCGGTGTAGGTGGGCCCCGCCGTCCCGGGGTGGTGCACCGCCTGGACAAGGACACCTCGGGGCTGCTGGTGATCGCCAAGTCACCGCTGGCCTACGAGTCGCTCACGGCCCAGCTCGCCAGCCGCACCGTGCGGCGGGTCTACCTGGCCCTCGTCCACGGCCGGATGACCGCGACGGCCGGGCTGGTCGACAAACCGATTGGCCGGGATCCGCGCGATCGCACGCGCATGGCGGTCCGGTCGGCCGGTCAGGGACGGCGCGCGATCACGGAGTTTCGCGTGCAGGAACGATTCAGCGAATTCACCTACCTGGAAGCCCGGCTGCAGACCGGTCGCACGCACCAGATCCGCGTGCACCTGGCCAGCCTGGGTCACCCGATCGCTGGCGATGCCATCTACGGTGGCCGCCGCCGTCCGCCGCTACCGGTCCTTCTGGACGGCCTCGCGCTCCACGCCACCGCGCTGGCGTTCGTGCATCCGATTTCACAGGCTCGGATGGAGTTCGCTTCAGCGCTGCCGCCCCGGATCGAGCGCCTGCTGTCTCACTTGCGACACGCGCGATAGCCGCAAGTGGGGCGCCCACCCACACGACCGCCGCCAAATCGGCCCTGGCGCTCACCGCTGGATGTGGCACAGGCCTTGCCGCCCCCCGATGCTAGTATGAAAGTCCCCGCATGAACGGATTGACGACGGTCATTCTCGCCGCCGGCGAGGGCAAGCGGATGCGCTCCCGGACACCCAAGGTGCTGCATCCGCTCTGCGGTCGGCCTCTGATCGCGTATGCGCTCCGGCTGGCCCGCACGCTCGGGGACCGTGTGATCCTTGTGGTCGGGCCCAATGCCGACGCCGTCCGCGCCGTCGCCGGGGACGACGTCACGGTCGTCGAGCAGCGCGAGCGGCTCGGCACGGGCCACGCCGTGCTCCAGGCTCGCGCCGCCTGCCCGGCCACCGGCCCCCTGCTGGTGCTGGCGGCGGACATGCCGCTGTTGCTGCTCGAGACCCTCGAACGGCTGGTCGCGCACCAGCGCACGACCCGGGCGGCGGCGGCGATCCTCACCGCTGCCGTCGATCGGCCCTACGGCTACGGGCGGGTTCTGAGGCTCGGCGGGCGCGTGAAGCGCATCGTCGAGGAGCGCGACGCCACCGACGACCAGAAGAAGGTCAACGAGATCAACACCAGCGTGTACTGCTTCGACGCGCGTCGGCTGTGGCCGGCGCTCGGCCAGATCAAGCCCGACAACGACCAGGGCGAGCTATACCTGACCGATGTCATCGAGCGCCTGGCCGGGACCGGCGCGAAGGTCGAGGCGGTGTCGGTGACGGATCCAACCGAAGCCCTCGGCATCAATGACCGCCGGCAACTCGCCGAGCTGGCGGCCATCCAGCGCCGGCGGATCCTCGACCGGCTCATGGTCGAGGGGGTCACGGTCGTCGATCCCGCCGCCACCTACGTCGACGTCGACGTGGAGGTCGGCGAGGACAGCGTGCTGTACCCAGGGACGTTCCTGGAAGGAGCCGTGCGCATCGGCGAGCGCTGCGCGATCTTTCCGGGCAGCCGGATCCGCAACTCGACGCTGGAGGACGAGGTGACCGTCCTCGACGGGGCGCTCATCGTGGACAGTCACGTCGGCCAGGGCGAGACGGTGGCGGCGCACGTGCAGCTCGAGGGCCGGCGCGCCGGCGGCATCGCACGGGTCGACCTCGGGCCGTCGCTCGACCCCCGCGTGAAGACGCTGCTGGGCGCGGGCGCGCGGATACCCCGGCCGGACTCGGTGGTCATCGGCCCCGAAGTGCGGCTCGAGCACGTCGTCGCGCGGGGCCTCGTCCTGCACCCCGGCACGAAGATCTCGGGCGACCGCACGCTGATCCTCGAGGGCGTGGAGCTGGGATACGAGGAGCCGGTGACGCTCGAGAACGCGGTGCTGGGTCCGCGCGTGAAGGTCCAGGGCGGCTTCGTGAAGGACTCCGTGCTGCTCGAGGGGTGCGAGGTGCGCCAGGGCTTCCACGGCCGTGAGGGCTGCTTGCTCGAGGAGGCCAGCTACTTCGCCCACAACGTCGGTCTCAAGATGACGATCGTCTTCCCGTTCGTCGTGCTCGGCAGCCTCATCAATTTCTGCGACTGCCTGCTCGCCGGCGGCACCAACCGCAAGCATCACAGCGAGGTCGGCAGCGGCTTCATTCACTTCAACTTCAGCCCGCGGGGCGACAAGGCCACGCCGTCGATGTTCGGCGACGTGCCGCGCGGAGTCATGCTCGATCAGGCGCCGATCTTCCTGGGCGGCCTGGCCGGCGTGGTGGGGCCGAGCCGGGTCGGTTTCGGCTCGGTGCTGGCCGCGGGCACCGTGTACCGGGCTGACTACGACGAGGGGATGCTGGTGCTCGGCGAGCGCACGCGTGACGGCAGCACCGCGTTCCGGCCGCGCGCCCTCGGGGCGATCCGGGCCAAGGTGTCCAAGAACGTTCTCTACCTCGGCGAGCTGACGGCGCTGTGGGCCTGGTACCGTCACGCCCGGCCGCGACTGGCTGGCCCTGACTCCCTGGGGCAGGCGCTGATCGCCGCCGGCCTCGCGATGGTCGAGGCCAACATCGACGAGCGGATCAAGCAGCTCGACCGCTTCCGCGACCTCGTGAAGGAGTCCTTGCCGTCGGGCAGCGGGGGCGAGCCGCCGCTGGCGGGGGAGTGGCGCCAGTTCGTTGGCGGCTGGGCCGAGGCGCGCTCGATTCTCGAGCGGTATCGCACGATCGAGGGACACACGCAGCTGCGCGACGAGTTCTGCGGGCGGCTGACGCCCGCCACGTCCTACACCGACGCCATCCAGGCGCTGGACGACGCGGACCGCCATCGCGGCGTGAGCTGGCTGGCGTCGGTCCGCGCCGAGGTGATGGACCGTTGCCAGGCGGTGCTGCCGTTGATCGCGACTTAGAGAAACTCCGAGAGGGTTACCAGCATGTGCGGAATCGTGGGATACGTCGGGGACAAGAGCGCGGTTGAGATCATCGTCGAGGGGCTCAAGCGGCTCGAGTACCGGGGGTACGACTCGGCCGGGGTGGCCGTGATCGGGGACGCCGGTGGGCTCGAGGTGCGCCGGGCGGCCGGCCGCATGAAGACGCTGGAGGGCATCCTGCGCGAGCGGCCGGTGAGCGGATCCATCGGCATCGGGCACACGCGCTGGGCCACTCACGGGCGTCCCTCGGACGAGAACGCCCATCCCCACACGGATTGCTCCGGCACGCTCGTCGTCGTCCACAACGGGATCATGGAAAATTACCTCGAGATCAAGGAGCGGCTGCTGGCCGAGGGGCACACCTTCCGCTCGGAGACCGACACCGAGGTGCTGGCCCACCTCATCGAGCACCACCTCGGGAACGTCAATCGGCTGGATCGCGCCGTGAAGCTCGCGCTGGCCGAATACCGCGGCAACTACGCGATCGGCGTCGCCTCGACCGCGGCGGCGGACCGGCTGGTCGCCGCCAAGCACGGCGCCGGCAGCGTGGTCGTCGGCCTCGGCCGGGGCGAGATGTTCGTGGCCTCCGACATCCCGGCCATCCTGAGCCACACCCGCGACGTGATCATTCTCGAGGACGGCGAGGTGGTGGTGGTGACCGCCGAGGGCGTGGAGCTGAGCACGCTCGACGACCAGCCGGTGCAGCGCGATGCCGTGCGAATCCTGTGGGACCCGATCATGGCCGAGAAGGGCGGCTACCGGCACTTCATGCTCAAGGAGATGTACGAGCAGCCGCGCGCCATCACCGACACCTTCCGGGGCCGCCTGGCGCCGGAGACCGGTAACGTGCTGCTCCCCGACGTGAGCCTCGACCCCGCCAGCGTCAAGGCGTTGCAGCGCGTGGTGTTCGTCGCCTGCGGCACCGCGTCCTACGCCTCGCTGCTCGGGCGCTCGATGATCGAGCGGCTGGCCGGCCTGCCCGCCGAGGTCGATCTGGCCTCCGAGTTTCGTTACCGCGATGCGCTCGTCGGGCCGGAGACGCTCGTGATCGCGGTCTCGCAGTCCGGGGAGACGGCCGACACCCTGGGGGCGGTCAAGGCCGCCCGGCTGAAGGGCGCCCCCATCCTGGCCATCACCAACGTCGTGGGCTCGGCGCTGTCGCGCGAGGCCACGGCCACGCTCTACATGCACGCGGGGCCCGAGATCGGCGTGGCCTCGACCAAGGCGTTCTCGACCATGGTCGTCGCCTCCTACCTGCTCGCGCTGTGGATCGGGCGGCTACGCGGGGTGCTCACCGCCGAGGACGTTCGCAAGCGTGGTCAGGACCTGGTCGAGATCCCCCGTTTGGTGGAGAAGACGCTCGAGCTGGACGGCAGCGTGGCGGCACTGGCCCGTCGTCTGGCCGGGGCCCACGACTTCCTGTATCTGGGCCGAGGCCTGCAGTACCCGATCGCGCTGGAGGGGGCGCTCAAGCTCAAGGAGCTGTCCTACATCCACGCCGAGGGCTACGCCGGCGGGGAGATGAAGCACGGGCCCATCGCGCTGATCGAGGACGGCTTCCCCGTCGTGGCGCTGGTCCCGCGCGACGCCTCCTACGAGCGGATGCTCGGTAACATCGAGGAAGTCCGCGCGCGCGAGGGACAGGTGATCGCGGTGGTCCAGACGGGCGACAAGCTCGTCGCCTCGAAGTGTCAGCACGTGATCGAGGTGCCGCCGGCTGCCGACCTGCTGGCCCCGCTGATCACGGTGGTACCGCTGCAGCTGCTGGCCTACCACATCGCCGTCCGGCGTGGCTGCGACGTCGATCAGCCGCGCAACCTGGCCAAGAGCGTCACCGTCGAGTAGCGCCGCGAGCGCCCCCTCGACGCTGATCCACTGGCACCCGGACGGGGAGACGCGTCACCCGTTCGGCCGGCGCTCTCCCGACCCGTCACGCTGGGAGCCGATCGGCTTTCCAGCGCCGTGGCCGGACCGGCCTTGGGTCTTCGCGGTGATGGTCGCCTCCGCCAACGGAGTGGTGGCGTGGCGGCGGCGCGACGCCCGCGACGACCCCGTGCTGGCGATCCTCGGAGGCGATCGTACTCACCCGGCCCGGGTCGCCGACAAGCGGCTCATGCGCTTCTTACGCTGCTTCGGTGACGTGGCGGTGGGGGCGGAGACCGTCCGGACCCAGCCGGAGCTGGTGCTCAGCCCTCAGCAGCCCAACGACGAGCCCGCCCCGGAGCTGTTCGCCTTCCGCGCGGAGGCGGGACTGCCACGGCAGCCCCGCAACATCGTGTACTCGCTCTACGGACGGCTGCCGCTCGGGCACCGGATCTTCACCACGCCGGGGATCGAGCCCCTCGTGGTGACGACGCCCGCCGGTGCCGCCGAGCTGGAGCAGCGCGCGCGACCGGCGCCGCCTCCGCCGACGCTGGTGGACGACCTACTCGACCCGCACGGCTTGCGCCGCGCGCACGCGCGGCTCCTGGCCGAGCACCGGGTGCG
>JBKOZA010000494.1:0-4295 GCA_046725675.1 Candidatus Methylomirabilota bacterium | reverse complement strand
GTCAACGTGGACGCGGCGCAGGCCCGGGTGCGGTCGACCGAGCTCGACATCTCGCGCGAAGTCGAGCAGGCGCAGCTCAACGTCAGCGAGGCTCAGGAGCGCATCGGCGCCGCCCAGACCGCGGTGGCCTCCGCCCAGGAGAACTTCCGGCTGGCCCAGGGCCGCTTCGACGCCGGGGTCGGCACGATCCTGGAACTGACCGATGCCCAGCTCTTCCTGACCCAGGCCCAGAACACGGAGGCGCAGGCGCTGGCCGACTACCGCATCGCGGTCGCGCGGTTGGAGCGGGCGATCGGGCGGCGTTAGAATCGAGGGCCGAAATAGTCGAGTCGCGGGGCGCGTCTAAGCAGCGATGAAGCGCATTGTCTCGCTCGTGGTGGTGGGCGTGCTCGTTGGCGCGGGCGTCTGGGGCTACTTCTACACGCAGAGCCGGGGCAACGCGCCGAAGTACCGGACCGCCCGCGTCGAGCGCGGCCCTCTCACCGCCGCCGTGTCGGCCACCGGCAACCTCAACGCCGTCACGACCGTGCAGGTCGGCAGCCAGGTGTCCGGCCAGATCAAGGAGCTCCACGCCGACTTCAACACGCTCGTCAAGAAGGACCAGATCATCGCGCGGATCGACCCGGAGATCTTCGAGGCCAAGGTCAACCAGGCGCGGGCGGACGTCGCCTCGGCCCAGGCGGCGGTCCTCAACCAGGAGGCCCAGGTCCAGAAGGCCCGGGCCGACGTCGAGAACGCCCGAGCGGCGCTGGCCGAGGCCAAGGCGAACACCGCCAAGGCGCAGGTCGGCGTGCTCGACTCCAAGCGCGACTTCGAGCGCAAGAGCGAGCTGTTCAAGCGGGAGCTCATCGCCAAGAGCGACCTGGACACCTCCCAGGCCGGCCACGACTCGGCGCTGGCCTTGCTCGAGGCGGCCCGGGCCAAGGAGCAGTCGCTGGCCGCGGGGATCCAGTCCGCCGTCGCCCAGCTCCGGGTGGCCGACGCCCAGCTGCAGGCGTCGCGAGCCCAGGTGGACCAGAAGAAGGCCGCCCTCGCCCAGGCGCAGGCCGATCTCGACCACACGACGATCCGGGCGCCGGTCAACGGCGTGGTGGTCTCGCGCGCCGTGGACGTGGGCCAGACCGTCGCCGCCAGCCTGCAGGCGCCCACCCTGTTCACGATCGCCGAGGACCTGACGAAGATGCAGGTCGAGGTCAGCGTGGACGAGGCCGACATCGGCCGGATCAAGCTCGAGGACCGGACCACGTTCACGGTCGACTCGTTCCCGGGGCAGACATTCACCGGGCTCGTGGTTCAGATTCGCAAGGCGGCGCTGGTCGTCCAGAACGTCGTCACGTACACCGTGGTGGTGGCCGTCGACAACCCCGGTGGCCGGCTGCTGCCCGGCATGACCGCCAACGTGAAGATGATCGTGGCCGAGAAGCCCAACGTCGTGAAGGTCCCGAACGCGGCGCTGCGCTTCCGACCCGCCGGCACCGACACGCCTGCCGCGCCCCCAGGGCCGGCCGCGACCGGCGGCGGCGACGCCGGCCAAGGTGGCGGGCGTCAGGGCGGAGGCGCGCGTCCCTCACCGGAACAGATCCGCGAGCGGCTCGTGAAGGGGCTGGGCCTCAGCGACGAGCAGCAAAAGAAGCTCGATCCCATCCTGGCCGACAGCCGCCAGCAGATGGCGGCTCTACAGGGTGTGCCCGACCAGGAGCGCCAGGCGCAGGCGCGGAAGATCCGCGAGGCCGCACGCACGCGCATCCGCGAGATCCTCACCGCGGAGCAGCGCGCGAAGTACGACGAATCCGTCGGCGGTGCCGATGCCCGGGGCGCCGATCCGCGCAGCGGCGCTCCGGGGCGCGTGTGGATCATCAGCGGTGACAAAACCACGGCGGTCCCGCTCACGCTCGGCATCAGCGACGGTGCGGCCACCGAGGTGCTGGCCGGCGATCTGAAGGAAGGCCAGGAGATCATCGTGGGGGCGGTCGGCGGCGGGGGCACCCGCCCGCCGTCGGGCGGCACCAGTGGGACTCCGCGGCTTCGCCTCTAGCCCAGCCGGGCCCGCCCCCCCCAAGGCCATCATCGCCACCGATGGCGTGGTCAAGGACTACGTGCTCGGACCCCACGTGGTCCACGCGCTGCGCGGCGTGTCGGTGGCGATCGATCCCGGTGAGTTCGTCGCCGTCATGGGCCCCTCGGGCTCGGGGAAGTCGACCTTCATGAACCTGCTCGGCTGCCTCGACACGCCCACCGCCGGCCGCTACTTCCTGGACGGCCGCGACGTGGCCGGCCTGCACCGCGACGAGCTGGCGCAGATGCGCAACGCCAAGATCGGGTTCGTCTTCCAGCAGTTCAACCTGCTACCACGCACCAGCGCCCTGGAGAACGTCGAGCTGCCGCTGCTCTATGCGGGGCTGGGGGTGCGCGACCGCCGACGGCGCGCGCGAGAGCGACTGGCCGCGGTGGGCCTCGCCGACCGCGAGCACCATCACCCGAGCCAGCTCTCCGGCGGCCAGCAGCAGCGCGTCGCCATCGCGCGCGCCCTGGTCAACGACCCGGCGGTCATCCTGGCCGACGAGCCGACCGGCAACCTCGACACTCGCACCAGCGTCGAGATCCTGGCCCTCCTGCAGCGGCTCAACCGCGAGGGGCTCACGATCGTGCTGGTGACCCACGAGCCGGACATCGCCGCGTACGCTAGCCGGGTGCTGGTCTTCCGTGACGGCCGGCTGCTCAGCGACGAGGGGCGGCCGGCGCCCCGGGACGCCGCCGCCGCGCTGGCCGGGCTACCGACCGAGGACGAGGTGCCGGCATGATGCCGCTGCAGTCGATCCGGATCGCGCTGCGCTCGCTGCGCGTGAACAAGCTGCGCAGCGCGCTGACGATGCTCGGGATCATCATCGGCGTGGGCGCCGTCATCGCGATGGTCGCGGTCGGCGCCGGCGCCTCCGCCCGGGTGGCCGAGCAGATCCAGAGCCTCGGCTCGAACCTCATCATCGTGCTGTCCGGCTCGGTGAACACGGGCGGCGTGCGGATCGGCCAGGGCTCGCAGCTCACGATCACCGAGGACGACTCCGCGTCAATCGCCCGCGAGATCGCCGCCGTGCAGGTGTCGGCCCCCTCCATCCGCGGCACCTCCCAGGTCGTCTTCGGCAACCTGAACTGGTCCACCGGCATCCAGGGTGTCACCGCCGATTACTTCGAAGCGCGCGACTGGCTCGTCGTCAGCGGCCGTCCCATCAGCCCCGAGGACGTCGACGGCGCCACCAAGGTCGCGCTCCTCGGCCAGACGACCGTCCAGAACCTGTTCGGCGGGGACATGGACCCGCTGGGCCAGATCGTCCGGATCAAGAAGGTGCCCTTCGCGGTGATCGGCGTGCTCGACCGTAAGGGACAGAACTCGTGGGGCCAGGACCAGGACGACGTCATCCTGATCCCCCTGTCGACCGCAAAGAAGAAGGTCCTCGGCAAGAGCAACTCGAATCCCCGCGCGGTGCAGGCCATCTCTGTCAAGATCCGTCCCGGCGAGGACATGAGCGAGGCCGAGTCCCAGCTGCGCGAGCTGCTCCGCCAGCGACACCGCCTGCAGCCCTACCAGGAGGACGACTTCAACGTACGCAACCTGTCGGAGATCCTGCAGACCCAGGAGGAGTCCTCCAAGGTGATGACCTATCTGCTGGCGGCGATCGCCTCGGTGTCGCTGCTGGTCGGCGGCATAGGGATCATGAACATCATGCTCGTGTCGGTGACCGAGCGGACCCGCGAGATCGGCCTCCGGATGGCGGTGGGCGCCCGCGGGCGCGACATCCTCGGCCAGTTCCTGATCGAGGCGGTCACGCTGTCGCTCATCGGCGGCGTCATCGGCATCGTCGCCGGAGTGGGCGGGGCGGAGGCGCTCAGCTACTTCGCGGAGTGGCGCACCCTGGTGGCGCCGCAGGCCATCGGGCTGGCGTTCGGCTTCGCCGCCGCCGTCGGCGTCTTCTTCGGTTTCTATCCCGCGCGCAAGGCCGCGCGGCTGGACCCCATCGAAGCGCTTCGCTACGAGTAGACCGAAGCCTCGCAAGAAGACCCGGCCGGCCCGCGCGGGCCGGTCCGCCCGGCGAGCCGCCCCTCGTCCCCAGGCGCGTCGCTCGGCGCAACCTCGCGCCCCCGAATCCCGCGCGGCCAAGGCCCGCCCGCCCAAGCCCATGGAGGCAGAAACGCGGCTGCTGGCCCTGGCCGGCGATCTCGCGCAGCTGCCGTCGGCCGACGCGGTTCCCGCCGCGTTGCGCGCGCTAGCCGCCGCCTACGCGCCGGGCGCGCCCCTGCCC
>JBKOZA010000493.1:0-6992 GCA_046725675.1 Candidatus Methylomirabilota bacterium | reverse complement strand
GGCTTGCCGACCACGCTCACCCGCTACACGGCGGAGACGCTCGGGGGCCGTGACGCCGCTGCCGCCGGCGCGCTGCTCCGCCTCGTGGTGCGGTGGCAACTCGTGCTGACGGCTCTTGCCGTGGTGGCCGTCGGGGTCGCCTGCGTGCTCACGCCCGTCGCCTGGCGCCTGCCGCTCCTGCTGATGGGGCTGAGCGTGCCCTCGCTGGTGCTGAACGGAAGCGTGGGCGCGTTCCTGTCGGGCCTGCAGGTGTTCCGCTGGCAGGCGGTGCTCACCGTCGGCATGCTGGGGCTGCTCGTCGGCCTGTTCGCCGTCGTCGTCGCCCTCGACGGCGGCGTCCCGGGTTTGCTCATCGCCCATGCCCTCGCCAACGGCGCCGGACTCGGCGGGCTGCTCTGGCTGGCCCGGCGCGAGGGGCGGCGCCGGGGTGCCCTGCCGGCGTCGACGGAGTTGGCCGCCGACGCGCGCGCCGACGTGCTCCGCTACGCGCGGAGCACGAGCGCCCTCGTCGTGCTCGACGCCGTCGTGTGGCAGCGGACCGAGGTCGCGTTCCTGCAGGTGCTCGCGCCGGCCGCCGAGGTCGCGTTCTACGCGCTGGCGTTCGGGATCGCCGCGCAGGTCAGCCGCATCCCCGCCCAAGCCTCGGTCGTCCTGTTCCCGAGCTTCCCGGCGCTCGTCGGCGCCGGCCGCGCCGACGAGCTGGCCCGCCTGCACGCGCTGGCCATGCGCTATCTGGTGCTGCTCGGTGCCCCGCTCGCCATCGGGTTGGCGGTGACGGCGCCGGCGATCGTGCGACTGCTTTACGGACCGGCCTACGACGCGGCGGCCTCCGTGCTCGCCGTGCTCGCGCTCGGCAGCCTGGTGGCCTTCTCGGCTGGCGCCAGCCCCGCGGTCGTGCACGCGACCAAGCAGCAGGATCGCCTGCTGTACCAGGGGCTGCTGGCCGCGGCCGTCGATCTTTTGCTCGCGCTCGTGCTGATTCCCTTCGCCGGTGCTCTCGGAGCCGCCCTCGCCAGCGTCGCCGCGCAGTCGCTCGGCAGCATCCTGGCGATCCGCGCCGCCGTCCGCATCGCGGGCGCGGGGGTGCCGGTCGTCGCGCTCGCCAGGATCGTCGCCGCCGCGCTCGCGATGGGGGTCGTCACTGCGATTCCCGTGGTCGCCCTCGGCGGCGCGGCGGGCCTGGCCGCCGCCGTGCTTCTCGGGGCGGCCGCCTATCCGCTCGCGCTGCGCGGGCTGCGCGTGCTGACGCCCGAGGACCTCGAGCGGGCAGGAATGCTCGTCGAGCGCTTACCGGCACGCGCGCGAGCGGGCGGGCTCGCCGTGGCCGGCTTTCTCTGCCGGGGCCCGCTGGCCCAGCCATGGTCGCCGTCTCGGTGATCGTGCCGACCTACCGTCGCGAGGCGCCGCTGCGCCGGTGCCTGGCCGACGTCCTCGCCCAGCGCCACCCGGCGTTCGAGGTGCTGATCGTCGATCAGAGTCCCGAGCACGAGCCGGAGACGTGGGCGGCGCTGCGCGAGTTGCCGCCGCATGCCCACCACCTGCGCCTGACCCGGCCGAGCGTGACGGCGGCGGTGAACGTCGGCGCCCGGCATGCCGCCGGCTCGGTGCTGGTGTTCCTCGACGACGACGTCGAGATCGACGACCGCGAGCTGCTCACGCGGCACGAGCGGCACTACCAGGACCGCGGGATCGGTGGCGTCGTGGGTCGCATCGTCGGCGCCGGGCGGCGGGCCGATCTGCCACGGCCGACGGCGAGCGGGCCCCTGGGCTTCCTGTCGATGAACTTCGATCACCCGCACCCGATGGACGTGCCCACCGCCGCCGGCGCCAACATGTCGTTCAGGCGCGAGCTGGTCGAGCGCCTGGGTGGGTTCGACGAGCGCTACACGGCGAACGCGTTCCGGTGGGAGACCGACTTCAGCGTGCGGGTGATCCGCAGCGGCTACCGCATCCGCTACGACCCCGACGCGCGCGTGGTGCACCACTACGGTACCCCGGGCGGCTGCGACAACGGGCACCTGCTCGCCCGCACGGCGGGCTCGCACGCCTGGTATCAGCCGTTCTTCCGCAACAACACCTACTTCGCACTGAAGCTGCTCGGCGGCGGTGACCGCGTGCGATTCCTGTGGCGGCTCTACCGCGCGCACGTGCTGAACCGTGCCTTCGCGGCCGCCGGGCCGGCCTTCCTGGCGCGCCGACACGCCGCGCTGGCGCGGGGGGCCGCCGACGGGTGGCGGACCTGGCGACAGCTTCGGGCCGGGCGCTGACGTGCGCGTCGCGGTCGTGACCCACGTGATGCCATACCCGGCCGACTCCGGCACCCGCATCCGTGTCGCCCACGTCGTGCGCGCACTGGGCCGGCGGCACGAGCTGACCGTGCTGTCGCTCGAGCCCGGCGACGCCAGCAGGGCGACCGCCTCGCTCGGGGTGCCCGTCACCGTCCAGCCCGCGCGGGCGCGTCGCGGTCTGGCGCCGGTGGCGGTGGCCGCCGAGACCATGGCCGCGGTGTGGCGATGCGCGCGTGAGTGGCGGGCGGAGGCCGTCCACCTGCAGGGAACGTTCGGCGCCGCCGCCGCCGGCCTGGCCCGCGCCCCCGCGCAAGTGCCGGCAATCATCGACGAGGGCTGCGTCTACCATCTGAGCTTCCGGCGGGCGGCCGCGCTGGCGCCCACCCGCCTGGGTCGCATCCGCGGCCGACTCCGCACGTGGCGGCTACGCCGCTTCGAGCAGGCCCTGGCCCGGCACGCCGACGCGGTGATCGCCGTCTCCCCCGAGGAGGCGGCGATCGTGCGGACGCTGGCGCCGGCCACACGCGTCGTGGTAGCGCCCAACGGCGTCGACGCCGACGCGCTGGCGCCCTCGCCGCCCGGCGACGCGGCGCTGTTCGTGGGGCTGCTGAGCTACGCGCCCAACCGCGACGCGATGGCGTGGTTCGCGCGGGAGGTGGCGCCGCGGCTGGGGACGGACGGTCCCGAAGTGCTCGTCGCCGGCCGCGAGCCCGGCCCAGAGCTGGAGGCGCTGGCGGTCGCGGCGCCCCGGCTGCGCCTGCTCGGGTTCGTGCCCGATCTCGGCCCCCTCTACGCGCGCGCCGGTGTCTTCGTGAACCCCATGCGCGGCGGCGGCGGCACGCGACTCAAGGTGCTGGAGGCGATGGCCGCCGGCAAGGCCGTGGTCTCCACCTCGATCGGCGCCGAGGGCCTCGCGCTCACTCCCGGGCGTGACGTGATCGTGGCCGACACCGCCGCCGAGTTCGCCGCCGCCGTGCGCGGCCTGCTGGCCAACCGCGCACAGGCCGCCCGGCTCGGCCTGGCCGCCCGGGCGCTCGTCGAGGCGCGCTATCGATGGGAGCTCTGCGCGGCGCCGATCGAGGACCTCTACGCGTCGCTCGAGCGGCGGGGGGCGATCGCGTGACGCCGCGCGTGTCCGTGGTCATCCCGGCGCGCGACGCCGCCCGCACGCTGCCGCGCTCGCTCCCGGCGCTGGCCGCTCTGACGCCGGCCGCCGACGAGATCGTCCTCGTCGACAACGGCTCGAGGGACGACACCCGGCGCCTGTTCGAGGCCTTCGCGGCCAGCCGCCGCAACGTCGTCGTGCTGCACGAGCCGCGGCCCGGCGCCTCCGTGGCCCGCAACACCGGCGCCCGGGCGGCGACCGGGGACGTGGTGGCCTTCACCGACGCCGACTGCTGTCCACGCACCGACTGGCTGGCCGGGCTGACCGCGCCGCTGGCCGACGCCACGCTGGGCGCTGTCGCCGGGCGACTGACCTCGACGCCGCCGACCGGCGTGGTCGAGACGTTCAGCAGCCTCTTCACGCTGCAGGCGCCGGCGGTGGCGTCACGCCACACGCGCTGGACACCGTGGGCGGGCGGGTTCCCGACCGCCAACCTCGCCGTCCGCCGCGAGCTGTTGCTGCACCGGCTGGGCGGCTTCGACGAGTCGGTCGCGATCTACGGCGAGGACTACGACCTGTGCGCGCGCCTGTATGCCACCGGTGCGGCGATCGCCTACGCGCCCGACGCCGTCGTAGAGCACCAGCATCGCGTGGCCCTGCGCCCCATGCTGCGCCAGGCCTTCGGCTTCGGTCGCAGCCACGCCTGGCTGATGCGTCGCCACGTCCGTGGGCTGTGGCTGGACCTGCCACGGGGACCGGTGGTGCGTGAGCAGTTCCCGCTGCCGATCTGGATCGACGCTGGCTCCCCCGACAAGAAGGCGGTGGTGCTGCTGACCCTCGGGCTGTTCTGGCGGCCCTTACTCGCGCTGTCGCTCCTCTACGGCGCCTGGCTGTGGTGGGACATGACGGCGCGGACGCGCGCTCGGGGTCTGGCCGTGTCTTGGCTCGGCCGCTGGGGCCTCGTAGGTTGCCTCGTAGCCAAGGCGGCGGCGATGACGAGTGGCCGCTGGTGGGGCTCGCTCCGGTATGGCCGTGCCTGTCTCTGAGACGCCGACCGTGTCGGTGCTGATCTGCACCAAGGGCCGGCGCGCCGACGTCGCGCGCGCGCTGACCTCGCTGCGCGCCGACGGCGTCGACCGCGAGGGCGTGGAGATCGTCGTCGTGGAGGAGACGGCACGGCCGGAGCCGATCCCGGGCGTGCGCTACGTGCCGCTGCCCCCCGAAGGCCGCGGGTTCGCCTACGTGCGCAACGTCGCCGTCGAGACCGCCAAGGGCAGCCTGCTGGTCTTCGTCGACGACGACTGCGAGGTCGAACGTGGCTGGTTCGACGCGCTGCTGGCGCCCCTGCTGGGCGATCCCGCCGTGGGCGGCGCCGCCGGGGCTGTGATGGTGCGCGAGTGCAACGCCATCGGCTATGCCGAGAGCATCCTCGGCTTTCCGGGGGGCGGACTCCGGTACTACCACGCCGCCGGCGGCCGCGTGGTGCCCACCGCCCTCCTGTCGACGTGCAACTGCGCGTATCGCCGGACGGCGATCGAGGCGGCCGGGGGCTTCTCGCCGCGGGCGGTGCTGGGTGGCGAGGACAGCTTGCTCGCCGAGCGGGTGACCGCACGCTGGCCCTGTCGCTACGTCCCGGAGGCGATCGTCTACCACAAGCCGCGCCAGCGCCTGGGTGCGATCTTCCGCTGGTTCGTGCGACGGGGCCGGGCCGAGATCCTCGTGCTGCCCGCCAAGCCGCATCCCGCCGCGGTCGTCGTCGACCTCGTGCGCGGTTCCACCCTGCTGCGCGCGCTGGCGCTCGTCGCGGTGGCGTGGCTACCGTGGCCGGCCTGGCTGGCGGCGCCGGCGCTGCTGGGCGGCTACTACGCGGCCCTGCTGCGTCGCTTCGCGTTCGCTCGACGGTATCCCACCCACCGCGCCGGCTGGTGGCTGACGCCGCTGGTGAAGGTGGTCGCCGACGTCGGCGCCGAGGTCGGTCGCGTGCGCGAGGTCGCAGCCGCGCTCGGCCATCGGCGCGGGGAGCCGGCCCGTGGCTGAGCGTCCCTCGATCGCCGTGGTGCTGATCACGCGCGACGAGGCGCGCCGTATCCGTCGATGTCTCGAGAGCGTACGGTGGGCGGACGAGATCGTCGTGGTGGACCAGCACAGCCAGGACGAGACCGCCGCGATCTGCCGCGATCTCGGCGCCCGCGTGATCGCGCGCGAGATGACCGCCGGCTTCGGCGAGCAGAAGAATTTCGCGATCGCCCAGGCGCGCGCGACCTGGATCTTGAGCCTCGACGCCGACGAGGAGGTCACGCCGGCGCTGCGTGGCGCCATCGAGGCGGCCGTGGCCGCGCCCGGCGACCGCGTCGGCTTCCGCCTGCCGCGCCTCACCGCCTACCTGGGTCGCTTCATCCGGCACTGCGGCTGGTATCCGAGCCCCGTGCTCCGGCTGTTCCGGCGCGGGCACGGCCGGTTCACCGACGCGCTGGTCCACGAGGAGCTCGTGGTCGACGGTCCGGTCGGCGACCTCCGCGAGGATCTGCTCCATCACAGCTACGACTCCCTGACCGAGCACGTCCGCAAGCTGCTCCTCTACACGGCGTACGACGCGCGCATGCTGCAGCGCCGCGGCGTGCGGCTCGGCCCGCTCGGGGCGCTGTGGTGGCTGGCCCTGAAGCCGCCGACCGTCTTCGTGCGCAAGTACGTCGCGCAGCGCGGCTTCCTCGAAGGCTGGCACGGCTTCGTCCTGAGCGCGATGGCCGCGCTCGTCGTCCTCGTCAACGCCGTCCGGCTGGCCGAGCTGACCGGCCGCCTCGGCCGCCGGTCCGAGACCGAACCCGAACCGGCAACAGAACCGCCGACGCTCCTGCTGATGGCGAACTTCGCCGAGCTCGTCGGGGGCGGCGAGGAGAGCCTGCTCGGGCTCGCGGCCGCGCTCGATCGCGCGCACCTGCGCGTGCTCGGCACGGCGCCCGACGACGGCGCGGTGGCCGCCCGGCTGCGCGCGCTCGGCGTCCCGACGGCGATCGTCCCGCTGGCCCCGGTGCGGCCCTGGACGCTGCCGGCGGTGCTCCGCGCGCTGTACCGGCTCCGCGCGCTCGTCGCCCGCGAGCGGGTGGAACTCGTGCACGCCCACGGCAGCCGGGGCGCGCTCTACGCCGGACTGGCCTTGCGTGGCCTCTCCGTGCCCCTGGTGTGGCACGTCCGAGTGGCCGACCGCGATCCGCGGCTGGACGGCTTGCTGGCCCGGATGGCGGCGGCCATCGTGGTCAACTCCGGCGCCACCGCCGCGCGCCTGCGCGGCCTGCCGAACGCAGCCGCCAAGCTGACGATCGTGCCCAACGGTGTCGACCTTGTGCGCTTCGCGCCGGGGCCGCCCGACGCTACGCTGGGCGGGCGGCTCGGACTCGACCCGACAGTCCCGGTCGTCGGGTACTTCGGCCGACTGGAGCACGGCAAGGGCGTCGACGTGCTGGTCGAGGCCGCCGCGCGGCTGCACGGGAAGCTGTCGGCGACGGCGTTCCTCTTCGTGGGCGACGGCCCGCTGCGCGAGGCGCTCGTCGCGCGCGCCGCCGCCGTCGGCCTGCCGGCCTGCTTCACGGGCCACCGCGACG
>JBKOZA010000492.1:0-4149 GCA_046725675.1 Candidatus Methylomirabilota bacterium | reverse complement strand
CGAGGAGCTACGGGCGCGACAGGACGACCTGGTCCGACTCAACGCCGAGCTCGAGGACACCAACCGGGGCGTGGTGGCCCTCTACGCCGAGCTGGACGAGAAGGCCGACCACCTGCGGCGCGCCGACGAGCTGAAGTCGCGGTTTCTCTCCAACATGAGCCACGAGTTCCGGACCCCGCTCAACGCCATCCGCGCCCTCACCGAGGTCCTGCTGCGCAAGGTGGACGGCGAGCTCACGCCCGAGCAGCAGGTGGAAGTAGGCTACATCCGCAAGGCGGTCGACCAGCTCTCGGAGCTGGTCGAGGACCTCCTCGACCTGGCCAAGGTGGAGGCGGGAAAGATCGCCATCCGTCCCGTCGAGTTCGACGTGCCGACACTGTTCAGCTCGCTCCGCGGCATGCTACGACCGCTGCTCGTCAACGAGTCGGTGAGCCTCGGGTTCGACAATCCGGCCGGGCTGCCCTCCCTCACCACCGACGAGGCCAAGGTGTCGCAGATCCTCCGTAACCTGATCTCCAACGCGCTGAAGTTCACCGAACGGGGCGAGGTGCGGGTGTCGGCCACCCTGGCGCCCTCGGGCGACGCCGTCGTGTTCTCGGTCGCCGACACCGGCATCGGGATCGCGCACGAGGATCAGGAGCGGATCTTCCAGGAGTTCGGACAGGTCGACAGCCCGATCCAGCGGCGCGTGCGGGGCACCGGCCTGGGCCTGCCTCTGTCCCGCAAGCTGGCGACGCTGCTGGGTGGCACGCTGACCGTCGAGAGCGAGCCGGGCGTGGGCTCCACGTTCCTGGCCACGATCCCGGTCACCTACGCGGAGGCCGAACCGGCCATCCCGGCCTCCGACTGGGTCGCCGACCCACTGCGGGTGCCCGTGCTCGTCGTCGAGGACAGCCCCGAGGAGATGATGCTGTACGAGAAGTTCCTCAAGGGCTCGGGGTTCCACGTGGTGCGGGCGATGACGACGCGCCAGGCCCGGCACGCGCTGGGCCAGCTTCGGCCGGCCGCCATCGTGCTCGACATCCTGCTGCGAGGCGAGGACGCCTGGACCCTGCTGGCCGAGATCAAGCACGATCCCCAGACGCGGGACATCCCGGTCCTGATCGTGAGCACCGTCGACGACCAGGCCAAGGGCCTCGCCCTGGGCGCCGACGCTTACGCGGTGAAGCCGGTCGAGCGCCGATGGCTTCTCGATCGCCTGCAGGGGTTGACCGGTCGAGCGCCGGTGCGGCGGGTCCTGGTGATCGACGACGACGAGATCTCCCGGTACCTCGTCCGCGGCTGGCTCGACGATATGTCGTGTCTCATCATCGAGGCGCGCGGCGGCGAGGAAGGGCTGCGGCGCGCCCGCCAGGATTCGCCGGACGCGATCGTGCTCGACCTGGTCATGCCGGACGTGTCGGGGTTCGAGGTGCTGGAACGGCTGCGGGCGGATGGGCCGACGCGGGACACGCCGGTGGTCGTGGTCACCTCCAAGGTGCTGGAGGAGGCCGAGCGGCGGCGTCTGCAGAACCTCGGCGCCGCCGCCATCGTGTCGAAGGCGGCGGATCGCGACACCGCGATGACGCAGCTCCGAACGGTGCTCGTCGGCGTCGGGCTCGTGGCTCCCTAGGAGGACGACGTGGACAGAACAACGATCCTCAACGTCGACGACTTCGAGCCCGGCCGCTACGCCAGGACCAAGCTGCTGCGCAGCTTCGGCTTCGAAGTCCGCGAGGCGAAGAACGGGGAAGAGGCACTGAGCCTCGCGCTCGCTGAGCGACCGACGCTGGTCATTCTCGACGTGAACCTGCCGGACATCTCGGGGTTCGAGGTCTGCCGGCGGCTCAAGGCCAGCCCGACGACGGCGACGCTCCCGGTGCTGCAGATGTCGGCCACCTACACCGGCGGTGTGCACCAGGCGCTCGGGCTGGAGAGCGGCGCCGACGGCTACCTGATCGAGCCGGTCGACCCCCCGGTCCTGCTGGCGACGCTCAATGCGCTGCTGCGCATGAAGCGGGCGGAGGAAGCACAACGCCTGACCGCCCGCCAGTGGGAGGCGACGTTCGAGGCCATCTTCGAGGGCGTGGCGCTGCTCGACGTTGACGGCGTCGTCGTCCGCTGCAATCAGGCCTTCCGCGGGCTGATCGCCGAGGCCGCTCCCGATCCCGTCGGCCGGTTGCTGGCCGCCGTGCTCGCCGAGCACGCGGCGAATGGTGACACGCTGTTCACGCGGATGCGACGTGGCCGCCGGCGGGAGTTGCGCGAGTGGGAGACCCGGGGACGCTGGCTGCGCGCCACGCTCGACCCGGTGGAGGAGGGCGAGCGATTCGTCGGCGCCGTGTGCACGGTGAGCGACGTCAGCGAGCGCAGGCAGGTCGAAGACGAGCGGCTGCGCTCCCTCGCGCTCGAGCATACGGCGCGGGCCGCGGCGGAGGCGGCCAACCGTTCGAAGGACGAGTTCATCGCCATGCTGGCGCACGAGCTGCGGACCCCGCTCGCCCCGATCCGGATGGCCATGCACACCCTGCGAGGTGCGGCCGAGCGGGATCCCGACGTCCGGCGGGTGGCGGAGATCGTCGAGCGACAGAGCCGCCACCTCGCCCGCCTCCTCGACGACCTGCTGGACGCGGCGCGGTTCGCGCGCGAGAAGATCGTGCTCCGCAAGAAACCGACGACGCTGCAGAGCGTGGTCGGCGAGGCGATCGAGGCGACCCGCGAGCTACTCGAGTCACGCCAGCACGCGGTGAGCGTGTCCCTTCCGGAGGCCCCGGTGTGGCTGGACGCCGATGGGATGCGCCTGGCCCAGGTCGTCGGCAACCTGCTGAACAACGCGGCGAAGTACACCGCGCCGGGCGGCGCCATCACGGTCAGCGGCCTCGCCGACGCTGGCGAGGCCGTCCTGCGGGTCCGCGATACCGGCATCGGCATCGCGCCCGACGCGCTCTCGCGGATCTTCGAGCTGTTCGCCCAGGGCGAGGGCTCGGAAGGCGGGCTCGGCCTCGGGCTCACGCTGGCCCAGATGCTGGTGCAGTTCCACGGCGGCACGCTCATGGCGGCCAGCGATGGCCCCGGGCGCGGCAGCGAGTTCGTCGTACGCCTGCCGCTCGGCGCCCCACCGGCGGCAGAATCCGTGGCCGCGAGCGGGCGAGACCAGTCGCCGGCGAAGCGCCGCGTGCTGGTCATCGAGGACGACGAGGACACGCGTGACGTCGTCCGCCTGCTCCTGGAGCACGACGGCCATCGCGTCGAGACCGCCGCCAGCGGGGCCGAGGGCACGGACCTGGCGCTCACGACCTCCCCGGACGTGGTGCTCATCGACATCGGCTTACCGGGGCTCGACGGCTATGCGGTGGGGCGGCGGATCCGGGACGCGCTCGGGGAGGGCGTGCTCATGATCGCCGTGACCGGCTACGGCCGCGACGAGGACCGGCGCCGCGCGGTCGAGGCCGGCTTCGACCTGCACCTCATCAAGCCGGTGGACTACGAGAGTGTCGTGCGGCTTCTCGCCGACGGAGGGCCGCGGCGAGGGACCGACGGAGGCCACGCCCCGGTCGCCTGACCTCCCCGACGCCCGTGCTACACTCGGCGCCGCCGTGATTGCCGCGTGGTGCTGGGATCTGCTCGAGCCGTACCTCACGCGTAACCTTCTCAACCACGGCGTCGCCCGTCCCACTCGCAAGCAGGTCCTGGAGGAGTTCGCGCGGGTGTGGCCGAGCATCACGGCCACGATCGGGGTGCAGGAGCCATTCGCCGGGACCATTCGATTCAAGTGGCTGATCCGCCTGTCCTCGGCCGAGATGCCACCCTTCCTCGACCAACCCGAGGACTGGATCGCGGCCCGCTTCGGCGGCGGCAAGTTCAAGATGAACCTGCACCACGGGCTTCACTTCGTGAACACGAAGAACTTCAAACCCCCCGGCACCCCCCTCTGGACCACCGCCCCCGCCCTCGAGGTCTGATTGACATGGGGGCCCCGAGATGGCCCCCAAACCCCCCAATGCTCGTCGCGCCCCGGCGGAGCCGAGGCGCTCCTCGTTTGACCGCCGGGGATGGGAGGTCGCCGCGTCCCGATACGGCAGCCTCCCGACGCTCGTCGCGCCCCGGCGGAGCCGTGGCGCTCCTCGTTTGACCGCCGGGGATGGGAGGTCGCCGCGCCCGATACGGCAG
>JBKOZA010000491.1:0-16249 GCA_046725675.1 Candidatus Methylomirabilota bacterium | reverse complement strand
AGGATGGCGCCCAGCCACGTCAGCACGATGCGCGCGTTGCGGGCCTCGGGGGGCCGGAAGGCGGGCACGCCGTCGGAGACCGCCTCCACGCCGGTGAGGGCGGCGCAGCCGGCGGCGAACGCTCTCAAGATCAGGAAGAGGCCGACGCCCTCCAGGCCCGGGGGGTGCGGTGGGTAGGGCGCCTCGCCGATGAAGTCGAAGATGGCGCCGAGGCTGCCGTACACGACCATCCCGAACAGGCTGGCGACGAACAGGTAGGTGGGAGCCGCGAAGATTTTCCCCGACTCGCGAATGCCCCGAAGGTTGGCGATCGCGGTCCCCGCCACGCCGAACACGCAGAGCCAGACGCGATACGGAAAGAGCAGGGGGACGGCCGAGGTCACCGCCGCGATGCCGGCGGCGATGCTGACCGCGACCGTCATCACGTAGTCGATGAGCAACGCCGCTGCCGCGACGAGTCCCGGCAGGGTGCCGAGGTTGTCCTTGCTCACGATGTAGGCGCCGCCGCCCCGGGGGTAGGCCAGGATCGTCTGCCGGTATGAGCTGACCACGATGGCGATGAGGACCGCGATGGCGAACCCGATCGGCATCGAGTAGCTGAGGGCGACCGTCCCCGCCAGGACCAGCACGAGCAGAATCTCCTCCGTCGCGTACGCGACGGAGGACAGCGCGTCGGAGGCGAAGACGGCGAGGGCGGTCGCCTTGCCGAGCCGCTCGTGACGGGCCTGCGCCGTCGGCAGCGGCGTGCCGACCAGAAGCCGCTTCAGGCGATGCACGAGCACGCGCCAATCATACGCCCGGGAGCCCGGCCGACGGCACTCTCTCGGCCCGACACATGAGCCGCGCGGCCGCGATCAGAAGGGCTCGTGCTGCCGGTCGCCGGCGGCGAGGTTCTCGAACCGGGCGTACTGCGACAGGAAGGCCACCTCCAGCTTGCCGGTGGGGCCGTTGCGCTGCTTGCCGATGTGGACCTCGGCGGTCTTGCGGGCCTCCTCCTCCATCGGGTCCTTGCTGTAGAACGACGGCCGGTGCAGGAACATGATGACGTCGGCGTCCTGCTCGAGCGCGCCCGATTCGCGAAGGTCGCTCAGCCGCGGCGTGCTGTCGCCCCGCGTCTCGATCGCGCGCGACAACTGGGAGAGCGCGACGACGGGGACGTTCAGCTCCTTGGCCAGCGCCTTGAGCGAGCGCGAGATCTCCGAGATCTCCTGCTGGCGGTTGTCGAGGTTGGCGCGCCCCCGCATCAGCTGCAGGTAGTCGATGATGATGAGGTCGAGGCCGTGCTCGGATTTCATCCGGCGCGCCTTGGCCCGCACCTCCAGCACCGTCAGACCGGGACTGTCGTCGATGAAGATCGGCGCCTCGCTGAGCCGGCCCGCCGCCGAGGTGAGCCGATGCCAGTCCTGCGCCTGCAGCCGACCGGTGCGCACCGACAGCGAGTCGACGCGCCCCTCGGACGAGAGCATGCGCTGCACGAGCTGCTGCGAGGACATCTCGAGGCTGAGGATGAGGATCTTCATGTGCAGCTTGATGCCGACGTGCTGGGCGATCGAGAGCGCGAAGGCCGTCTTCCCCATGCTGGGGCGGCCGGCGATGAGGATCAGGTCGGAGGCCTGCAGCCCGGCCGTGAGCTCGTCGAGCTTGGTGAGGCCGGTCGGCACGCCGGTGACGTGCTCCTGTCGCTCGTAGAGCCGCTCGATGTACTTGAAGGTGTCGTTGAGGATGTTCTTGACGGGAACGGCGCTGCCCTCCAGGCGTCGCTCGGCCAGGCCGAAGATGCGGCGCTCGGCGTCGTCCACCAGGGCCTGGACGTCCTCCTTGGCGTCGAAGGCCTGGCTGATGATGTGGGTGGACGTCTGGATCAGCTCGCGCAGCACCGCCATGTCGCGCACGATCGCCGTGTAGGACGTGAGATAGGCGGCCACCGAGCCCTGCTCGACCAGCAGGGCCAGGGCGGCGGGGCCGCCCACGAGCGAGAGCTGGTCGGTACGCCGCAGCTCCTCCTGCAGGGTGAGCAGGTCGACCGGCTCGCCGTGGTCGAACAGCCCGAGCATCGCGTGGTACATCGCGCGATGGGCCTCGGTGTAGAAGTCCGACGGCCGCAGCACCTCGACCACGCGGGGCAGCGCCTCGCGGCCCTCCAGGAGAATGGCGCCGAGGACGGCGCGCTCGGCGTCCAGGTTGTGGGGCGGGATGCGGGCCGGCAGCTCGAGGGCGCTCATGAACGGAGACCGCGGTCGCTGAACAACATGCGATCCGATCGTTTCGCGTGGCGCCGTACTCCGTCAAGAAAAAACCGCGCGTCCGCCTCCGATTTCGTGGACAACGCCGTGGAGAAGGTGTGGACGAGCGGGGAAAGCCGGTGCACAAAACACGACGACCCCCGAGAGGAGCCTCGGGGGTCGAGGTCGGAGGCGACCGCGCGCTACTCGCGAACGACGCTGACGCGGAGCTGGGCGGTGACGTCGGCGTGCAGTCGGATCGGGACCAGCGTCTCGCCGAGCGTCTTGATCGGCTCGTCGAGGTGAAGCCGGCGTCGCTCGACCTTGATCCCCCGCGTGCCGAGGAAGTCGACGATGTCCTGAGAGGTGACCGAGCCGAAGAGCTTGCCTTCCTCCGACGCCTGGCGTCGCTCCTCGTACGTCAGCGCCTCGATCCGCTGCTGGAGCCCGTGGGCGTCGCCCTTGATGCGCTCGGCCTTGGCCTCCTGCTGGTTCTTGATGTGCTCGAGGTTCTTGAGGTTGCCCGCGCTGGCGCTCAGCGCGAGCTTCTTGGGGATGAGGAAATTGCGGGCGTAGCCGTCCGACACGTCACGGACGTCGCCGCGGCGCCCGACCGAGGCCACGTCGTCGAGCAGGATGACTTTCATGCGCGCTGTTCCTAGTCCGTCGCCACGTACGGCAGCAGGGCCACCGTGCGGGCGCGCTTGATGGCGTGCGTCAGCTGGCGCTGATGGCGCGCGCAGCTGCCCGAGATCCGGCGTGGGATGATCTTGCCGCGCTCGGTGACCAAGCTCCGCAGCCGACGCACGTCCTTGTAATCGACGAGGTCGACCTTGTCCGAGCAGAACTTGCACACCTTCCGCCTTCCGAACCGGCGGCGCTTCATGGGCTTCTGAACCGTCGGAATTGCTCAGCCCTCCTCTTATTGTCGGCTCCGGACGTCGATCAGAACGGGACGTCGTCGTCGCTGCCGTGCTCGTCGGCCGAGAAGGCAGGCGCGGCCGCGACCGTCGCGGGTGCCGCCGCCGGCGCTCCCTTGGTCCGACTCATGAACTGCACGCGCTCGGCCACGACCTCGGTCGCCGTGCGCTTCTGGCCGTCCTTGCCCTCCCAGTCGCGCGTCTGCAGCCGACCTTCGACGAAGATCTGACTGCCCTTGTCCAGATACTCGCCGCACGTCTCCGCCTGCTTGCCCCACACCACCACGGTGAGAAAGCACGTCTCTTCGCGCTTCTCCCCGCTCTGGGTGCTGTAGTTGCGGTTGACCGCCATGCGCAGGTCCGCCACCGCGGTGCCGCTCGGCGTGTAGCGAAGCTCGGGGGGACGCGTGAGATTGCCGATCAGGAGCACCTTGTTCAGGCTCATCATCCACCGACCTCCTCAAGGACCTCTTGAGTTTTTGCCGGCCGAGCCTTCTTGCGGATGGGGACCCGGGTCGAGAGGAAGCGCAGCACGGTCTCGTTGAGACGGAGCTGCCGCTCGAGCTCCTTGACCATGGCCGGCTCGGCGGAGACCTCGAACACCGCGTACGTGCCCTCCCGTTGTTTGCGGATGTCGTACGCGAGCCGGCGTTTCCCCCAGTTCTCCATCTTCACGACCTCTCCGCCCAGCGACTTGATCTGCTCACCCAGCTGTGTCAGCAAGGCGGCGACCTCCTCGTCGGTGGGACGCGGATCGACGATGACCAGGATTTCGTAGGGCCGCAGTGCACTCACCCCCTCTGAACCTCACGATCGATGGAACATCCCCTTCGAAAACGCCTAACCGTATCAAACATCCCCACCACCCGCAACGTCAACGCCCTAAAACAGATACGGCCCGGGCCAGTTCCCCGACCCGGGCCGCGCCCCCACATCGCAGGGGCTTGAACCGTTGACCTCGCCTCCCTCCGAGCGCCGGCTTTGCCGGCGCAATCCTCTTGGGGGAGGCAGGCGCAAGCGGGCCGTCAGGCCCGCTGCGCCGTCGGAAGGGGGCGAAGCCCCCTCCGAGTGTTAATACATGTCCCCGTGCGGCATCGCCGGCGCAGCCGCGGGCTTCTCCTCCGGGATATCGGTGATCAGCGCTTCCGTCGTCAGCAGCAGCGAGGCGATCGAGGCGGCGTTCTGCAGCGCCACCCGCTCGACCTTCGCCGGGTCGATGATCCCGGCCTGCAGCATGTCGACGTACTCCATGCTCTCCGCGTCGTACCCACGAGTCGCCACCGTCTCGGCCTTCACCTTCTCGACGATCACGCTGCCCTCCAGGCCGGCGTTCTCCACGATCTGCCGGATCGGCTCCTCCAGCGCCCGCTTCACGATCATCGCCCCCACCCGCTCGTCGCCCTCGAGCTTCTTCATGTTGTCGATGGCCTTGGAGGCCCGCAGCAGCGCCACCCCGCCCCCCGGCACGATGCCCTCCTCCACCGCCGCCCGGGTCGCGTTCAGCGCGTCCTCCACCCGCGCCTTCTTCTCCTTCATCGCCGTCTCGGTCGCCGCCCCCACCTTGATCACCGCCACCCCGCCGGCCAGCTTCGCCAGCCGCTCCTGCAGCTTCTCCCGGTCGTAGTCGCTCGTCGTCTCGTCGATCTGCGCCCGGATCTGCTTGATCCGCCCCTCGATCGCCGACGACTTCCCCGCCCCCTCCACCAGCGTCGTGTTGTCCTTGTCCACCACCACCTTCTTGGCCCGCCCCAGATCCTCCAGCTTGATGTTCTCCAGCTTGATCCCCAGGTCCTCGGTGATCGCCTTGCCCCCGCTCAGGATCGCGATGTCCTCCAGCATGGCCTTGCGCCGGTCCCCAAAGCCCGGCGCCTTCACCGCCGCCGTGTGCAGCGTGCCCCGCAGCTTGTTCACCACCAGCGTGGCCAGCGCCTCGCCCTCCACGTCCTCGGCGATGATCAAAAACGGCTTGCCTGACCGCGCCACCTGCTCCAGCAGCGGCAGCATGTCCTTCATCACGCTGATCTTCTTCTCGTGGATCAGCACCAGCGCGTCCTCCAGCACCACTTCCATTCGCTCGGCGTCCGTCACGAAGTACGGCGACAGATACCCCCGATCGAACTGCATGCCCTCCACCACGTCCAGCACCGTCTCCGCCGACTTCGACTCCTCCACCGTGATGACCCCGTCCTTGCCCACCTTCTCCATCGCCTCGGCGATCAGGTTGCCGATCGTCTTGTCGTTGTTGCTGGCGATCGTGGCGACCTGGGCGATCTCCTTCTTGTCCTTGGTCGACTTCGAGAGCTTCTTCAGCTCCTCGACGACGGCGTCCACCGCGGCCTCCATACCGCGCTTGAGGCCCATCGGGTTGGCGCCGGCCGTCACGTTGCGCAGGCCCTCGCGGAAGATGGCCTGGGCCAGCACGGTGGCGGTGGTGGTGCCGTCACCCGCGATGTCGGAGGTCTTGGAGGCGACCTCCTTCAGCATCTGGGCCCCCATGTCCTCGTAGGGGTCCTTGAGCTCGATTTCCTTGGCGACGGTGACGCCGTCCTTGGTGATGGTGGGGCTGCCGAACTTCTTGTCGATGACCACGTTGCGGCCCTTGGGGCCCAGCGTGGCGGCCACGGCGGCCGCCATGACGTTGATGCCCCGGAGCAGGCTTGCCCGGGCCTCCTCTTCGAACTTCAGCTGCTTCGGCATGGATCAGTCCCTCCTTCGGGATCCGATGAATGGAGTTACTCGAGGATGGCGAGAACGTCTTCCTCGCGGAGGATCAGGTAGTCCTCGCCGTCGATCTTCACTTCGTTGCCGGAATACTTGCCGAACAGGATGCGGTCCCCGGACTTCACGTCGAGGGGAATGCGCTTGCCGGACTCGTCGATCTTCCCGGCGCCCACGGCGACGACCTTCGCGCGCTGCGGCTTTTCCTTGGCGGTGTCGGGGATGATGATCCCGCCGATCTTCTCCTCGCCCTCTTCCTCGCGCTTGACGAGGATGCGGTCGTGCAGTGGACGGATCTTCTTCATGGCTAGGCCGTGCCTCCTTGAGAGTTGTGGTGAACCTTCTCGATCGATCGCCGCCGAGCGGTACAGCCGGCCGACCTGCCGGCCTCTCTGAGTTGTTAGCACTCCCCAAAAGCGAGTGCTAGTATAGCCGCCTCCCACGTTTGATCAAGTCGAAAGTGATGGGGGTCGTCAATGTCAAAAAAGATATTGATTCCAAATGTTTTGCCCAAGGAGGCCCGCGACCTCATCCCGTCGGGAATCGAGGTCGAGTACAACGACACCGACGAGCCATTGTCCAAGGCCGAGCTGGTTCGGCGGCTGCGCGACAAGAACGGGTTGATCTGCCACATCATCTCGACCGTGGACGAGGAGGTTCTCGCCGCCAGCCCCGCCCTCAAGGTCGTCGCCAACGTGGCGGTCGGCTACAACAACGTCGACGTGGCGGCCGCTCGGCGCCGTGGCGTCGTCGTGACCAACACCCCGGACGTGCTCACCGAGACCACCGCCGACTTCGCCTGGGCGCTGCTCATGACAGCCGCCCGCCGGGTCGTCGAGGCCGATCACTACGCCCGGTCCGGGCAATGGACGGTCTGGAAGTGGGGCCTGCTGTGGGGGACCGACGTCCACGGCAAGACGCTCGGCATCGTGGGCTTCGGACGGATCGGGCGGGCTGTCGCCCGGCGTGCGCTCGGGTTCGGGATGCGCGTGCTCTACCACGACACGCTGAGCGCGGGCGCCGCCGTCGAGCGCGAGCTGAACGCCACTGCGGTCGACCTGGAGACGCTGCTCCGCGAGTCTGACTTCGTTTCGCTACACGTGCTACTCAGTCCGGAGACTCGACACCTGCTCGACGAGCGCACGCTCCGCCTGATGAAGAAGAGCGCCATCCTCGTCAACGCCTCGCGGGGCCCGGTGGTGGACGAGGCGGCCCTCGTGCGGGCGCTCTCGGAGGAGTGGATCCGCGGGGCAGGGCTCGACGTGTTCGAGGCCGAGCCGACCATCCACCCCGGACTGCTGACGCTGCGCAACGTGACGCTGGCTCCCCACATCGCCAGCGCCTCCCACGACACCCGCATCGCCATGGCGACGCTCGCCGTCCGCAACTGCCTGGCCGTCCTGGACGGCAAGCCGCCGCTCACACCGGTGTCATAATCGGCCGATGGCGCTTCTCGAGCTGACCGGTGTCGCCAAGCGCTTCGGCGCCGACCGGCCTCCCGCCGTGGAAACGCTCACGCTGTCGCTGGAGGCCGGGCGTGTCCTCGCGCTGCTGGGCCCTTCGGGATGCGGCAAGACCACGACGCTCCGGCTGATCGCCGGCTTCGAGACGCCCGACGCGGGGCGGATCGCCATCGGTGGGCGTGTCGTGGCCGAGGCGGGAGGGGCCGCCGTGCCGCCGGAGGAGCGTAGCGTCGGCGTGGTGTTCCAGGACTACGCGCTGTTCCCCCACCTGAGCGTCGCGGCCAACGTGGCGTTCGGGCTCTCGCGCGCACCGCGCGGCGAGCGCCGGGCGCGGGTCGCGCAGATGCTGGAGCTGATCGGTCTCGCCGACCTCGGTTCCCGGTATCCGCACGAGCTGTCGGGGGGGCAGCAGCAGCGGGTGGCCACTGCTCGGGCGCTGGCGCCGGCGCCGACGCTGCTCCTGCTCGACGAGCCGTTCTCCAACCTCGACGCCGACCTGCGCGCGCAGATGCGCGACGAGGTGCAAGGGGTGCTGCAAGCGACGAAGACGACGGCGATCTTCGTGACCCACGACCAGGAAGAGGCTTTCACGATCGCCGACGAGGTCGGCGTGCTCAGTCAGGGCCGGCTGGAGCAGCTGGGTCCACCCGAGACGATCTACCACCACCCGGCGACGCCGTTCGTGGCGGAGTTCGTAGGGGCCGCCGACTTCCTGCCGGGTCTGGTGACGTCGGCCGGCGTCCTGACCGAGATCGGCGTCTTCGACAACGTCGAGCGACGCCTCCCGGGCGAGAAGGTGCGGGTGATGATCCGTCCCGACGACGTGACCTTCGTCCCCGACGCGGGCGGCGACGCGGTGCTGCTGCAACGCTACTTCCGCGGGTCAGAGACCCTGTACTGCCTCGGCCTTCCGTCCGGCCACCGCGTGCACTCCTCGCAGCCGTCGTCGGCGGCGTTCACGACCGGGCTGCGCGTGCGTCCCGAGGCCCACCTCCTGCACGTCGTCACGTTTCCGGAGGCGTAGGGCCCTCAGAGCGAGTGGAGCATCCACACGTTCGGCTCCGCGTAGCGTCCCCGATCGCGGCGCCGATCGATGGTGACGGGGGCCAGGGCACCGGGCACGATGTATCGGCCGCTCGCTGGAAATCGCATCCTCGTCCACCGCTCCCATTCCTCGACACGGCCCTGCACCACCATGGACCGGCGGGCCACGCCGAGCACCCGAGCGCCGAGTTCCCAGTGCACCCGCAGCCAGGGATCGAAGGGGGCGCGGTCCGGGCGGCGCCAGCGCACGTAGCGGTCCATCGGCGTCAACGGATAACGGTGCTTCAGGGTGGGCCGCACGGGTGCCACCAGTGCGTGCAGCCCGTGACGCCGCGCCAGGGTCGCCATGGCGCGGATGACCACCCGGCTCAGACCCCGACCCTGGTGACGTGGTTCGACGACGGCCAGCAGCGCGGACAGCGTAGTCGGCGCTCGACCGCGCCGTCGATCGTCCACGCCCCGCACGAGCACGCCGTCCACGCCCATCGGCAATGCGCGGCGCCGGCCATTCCAGGCGAACGGAATGGTGTAGCCGCCGGCCACGACCCGGCCGCGACGATCACACAGCACCGGTTGGAACTCCGCGAAGTGCTCGGTGAGCGCCGACCAGTGGCGACCGCAGACGGGGTCGTGCTGGATGTACTCCATCGTCGGCGGCCACACGGCCGCGGCGATGCGACGAAGCGCCGGCAGCAACTCCGGACGCTCGCGGAGGGTGACGAGCCGCACCCGGCCTCCTCAGCAGGGCCGGGGCCGGCGCTCGAGGCGACGATTGAGGCGGTCGAGGCGATAGGCGAACGCCTCGAGCACGCGCGTGGCGGCGCCAGTCGCGCGGGCCAGGCCCATGGCGTCCTGCACGATCGCCCGGGCGGCCGCGAGGTTGCGCGCCCGATGCTCGTGGTACTTTGCGAGCTCCTCCCAGGGGCGCGGGTCGAAGCCCCGGTGACCACGCGCCGCCTCCCAGAGCGTGCAGGCGGCCTCCCAGCGGGCCGCGCGCTTCTCCCACCACGCCAGGCGCAGCCGCGTCCAGCGGGCGACCGGTTCGGGCAAGCCGGCGGCGAGCGCCGCCCGATAGCAGGCGAGGCCGCGCTCGAGGTCGACCGGCTCCCACAGGCGCCCCAGGCCGGCCAGCTCCTCGGGCCGCACGTCGGCCCCCTCGCCGAGCGCGCGGGCAAACCAGCCCACGAGCGCCACCAGCGAGAGCACGTCCGCGCGATTGTGCTCGAAGACCCGGCGCAGCGGCGTCGCGCGCCGGGAGCGAAGGTAGTCGAAGTACAGGAGCGGGATGATGGCGCCCGGGACGTCCTCCTCGCGCGCGAGCCCTAGCACAGCGCTCTCCAGCGTCACCAGACGACAGTCGGCCAGCCACCCCGTCCACACGCGGCGCGCGGGACGCAGCAGGTCCAGGTGGGGCAACATGGCCGGCCACCGGCGACGGCCGAGAACGAACCGGGTCTCGAGCAGGGGTAGATCGAAGCCGCCGCCGTTGAATGTCACGACGCCGCTCGCGCTAGCGAGCAACGGCTCGAGCGCGGCCAACAGCGCCGGCTCGTCGTCGAAGTCGCGCATGAAGTACTGGCTGACCACGATCCGGCCGTTCTCGATGCGGGCGACGCCGACCAGGAAGGCATAGGTGCCGGTGCCGCCGGCCAGGCCCGTCGTCTCGGTGTCCAGGAACAGCAGGCCCTCGACGCCACCGATCTCGCCCTCGACGCGCGCGGCCGGCCCCAGCACCGAGAGGGGAGCGGCCAGCGCGTCGCCGAGCGGCTCACCGCCGTGCCGGTGCGCCAGCGAATATTGACGCCGCACGACCACGACGCTGCCAAGACCGGTGTCCACGAGTTCGCCGTCGACGACGCGCTCGACCGGCTCGGCGGCCGGACGCGGCGGCCGGGCGGATTCGATGCGCCGGATGACCTGACGGAGCTCGTCGAGGCTGGGCATCGTGGGGGTCAGACAGTGAGCGCGGTCAGCAGGCGCGCCGCGATGGCCTTGGCCCGGCGGCCAACCTCGTTCACCGGGCCCACGCACGAGGGGCAGCCGAACGCGCACGGGCAGGCGGTCAACACCTCGAGCCCCCGTCGCAGCAGATCGGGCAGCACGTCGAACACGCGCTCGGCCAGGCCGATACCGCCGGCGTGGGCGTCGTAGAGGTAGATCGTCGGATTGAACCGCTCGGCCTGCATCAGCCGCTGCTTGGCCGACTCCCGGGTGGCCACGGCCCCGGCTTCGGCCGGCGTGGTGTCGCCCAGCCACGACCCGAGGTCGCGGACGTCGCACAGCAGGAAAATGGGCGCGAGGTGGTGCAGCAGGTAGGTGACCGCGCGCAGACCGTCGATCAGCTCCTCGCGGGAGCGGCTCACCCGTTCCAGCGTCGCCGGCGGCACTGTGATCCACGCGCTGGTCGTCTGCTTCTCCTGTTGGGGCAGCTCGACTTCCCCGGACCCGACGTTCTCCAGCGTGCCGAGCTTGATCTTCTTGAAGCCGACCACCTTCTCGGCTACCAGCACCTCACCCTGCTCGGCCAGGTAGCCGGCATGCTCGCGGGCCTCGAGCCGACGGAGGATCCACACGCCCTTGGCGCTCACCGCGTCGGTGAAGTAATCCACATCCACCCGTTTGACGTAGGCGACCTTCTCCTCGTCCTCGCGGAAGCTCAGCTCCTGCACCTCGTAGGGCACGCTCTCGACCAGGTAGATCGCCTTGGGGTAGATGGTCGCGAACGCGCTGCCCCAGTCGACCTCGGCGACGATCTGCCGCTTCTTCGTCTGGGTGGCATCGCGAAAGGTCGTGTCGATGACCAGGAAGTTGTCGGTCGTCACCGTCCGCAGCGACACGTGGTCGGCCGGGTACGTCTCCGAGGCCCAGTGATAGCGCGGGCCCGCGCGATGCAGCACGCCCTCGTCCTCGAGCGCGGCCAGCTCGCGCCGCACGTCGCGGTCGCCGAACCGCTCGTCCTCGGGGATCGGCAGCTCGAACGCCGCGCACTTGAGGTGGTTCACCAGGATGAACGGGTTGTCCGGGTTGATTCGCGCGTGCTCGGGGGGCGTGCCGAAGAGATAGTCAGGATGGGTCACCATGAACTGATCGAGCGGGCCGCTGGTGGCGACCAGGACGGCCGCCGAGGACCCCGCGCGACGCCCGGCGCGGCCGGCCTGCTGCCAAAGCGAGGCGATCGTCCCGGGATACCCGGCCAGCACGGCGGCGTCGAGGTGGCCGATGTCCACGCCGAGCTCGAGCGCGTTGGTCGACACCACCCCCAGCGCTTCGCCCGCCCGCAGCTCTCGCTCGACGGCGCGCCGGCGATTAGGCAGGTAGCCGCCACGATACCCGCGGACGATGCCGGCGTCGCCGGTGGCCCGATCGGCGACGCCTTGCTTGATCGAGGTCAGCAGCACCTCGGTCGACAGCCGGCTCTGGGCGAACACGATCGTCGGCACTTCGGCGCGGAGGAGCCGGATGGCGAGCTTCGCCGCCTCCCCCAGATATGGCGCCCGGATGCCCAGCTCGGGGTTCACGACCGGCGGGTTGTAGCACACAAACGTCTTCTCGCCAGCGGGCGCACCGCTCTCGGCCACCTCCTCGACCGCCTCGCCGGTGAGGCGGCTGGCCAGCTCGGCCGGATTCGCGATGGTGGCCGACGCCATGATGAACTGCGGCGTCGATCCGTAGTGCGCGCAGATTCGCTTGAGCCGGCGCAGCACGTTGGCCAGGTGAGAGCCGAACACGCCACGGTACGCGTGCAGCTCGTCGATGACGACGTACCGGAGATTCTGAAAGAGGGTCGCCCATTTCGTGTGGTGAGGTAGGACGCCGGAGTGCAGCATGTCGGGGTTGGTGAGCACCAGGTTGGCGCGCGCGCGGACGGCGCGGCGCGCGTCCTGGGGGGTGTCACCGTCGTAGGTGAACATGCGCATCTCGGGCAGCGACTTCGCGATCGCCTCAAGCTCGGCGAGCTGGTCCTGGGCGAGAGCCTTGGTCGGGAACAGGTAGAGGACGCGGGCTTCCGGCCGCTCGATGAGCGACTGCAGCGCCGGCAGGTTGTAGCAGAGCGTCTTGCCGGACGCCGTCGGCGTCACCACCACGACGTGGCGCCCTTCCTCGACGAGGTCCCAGACCCGGGCCTGGTGGCTGAAGAGCTGCTCGATGCCGCGGGCGCGCAACGCGTCGGCGAGGCGCGGGTCGAGCGAGGCAGGAAAGGGGGCAAGCACGGCCGGACGCGCAGGGAAGTGGCGAGTGGCGGTGATGCAGCGGCCCGTCGAGGCGGAGATCAGCAGATCGTCCAGAATCTCGCCGAGCATCGGGGCGACTGTATCATGAAAGCGTGAAACGACTCGTCATCTGGCTACCCTCCATCTTGTGGATGGGGGTCGTCCTCGCCATGTCCTCGTCCGTCATGAGCTCCGAGAACACCGGCAGTATTCTCGGGCCGGTGCTGGCGTGGCTGCTCCCCTCCCTCCGTCCCGTCCACGCCGATTTCGTTCACTACGTCGTGCGTAAGAGCGCCCACGTGGTGGAGTACGGCATCCTGGCCCTTCTCTGGCGCCGCACCTTCCTGCGCGGCGTGAACCTGCGACCCGCCCCGAGCGGGTGGGCGGCGCTGGCTGTCTGCGTGGCCGTGGCGACGCTCGACGAGCGACACCAGAGCCTCGTGGCGAATCGAACTGGCACCCCGGCCGACATCGTCCTCGACTCGGCGGCGGCGGCGGCCACGATGGTCTTCGCGCACGTCGGGTGGTGGCGGGTCGTGGAGACGGCCACCGCGGTGCTGCTGTGGATCGCCGCGCTCGGGGGTCTCGGCGCGCTCGTCCTCGACCTGGCCGCCGGCATCGGCGGCGGCCTGCTGTGGCTGTCGGTCCCCGTGGCGGCAGCGCTGCTGCTCTACCGGTGGCGGAGGAGCGCCGCGCGCACCTGATCGTCGAGTGCGCCGACGCCGAGGTCGCCGCCCCCGTCCGTCGACTCCCCGGAGAACCAGGCCAGCCGCTCGCGAAGCGCGACCACATCGCCGACGACGATCACCACCGGGGGCGCCAGTCTGACGGCCTCCGACAGCTCGCCGATCTCGTCGAGCCGGCCGACGAGCGTGGCCTGGGCGTCGGTCGTGCCCCACCGGACGAGCGCGACCGGCGTGTCACCGCGACGGCCGCCCTCGAGGAGCGCGCGGGCGATCCGCGGGAGACTGCGCGCACCCATGAGGATCACCAGCGTGTCGACGGCGGTCGCCAGCCGGCCCCACTCGACCATCGACTCGGCTTTCCCCTCGTCCTCGTGGCCGGTCACCACCGCAAACGACGAGGCGGCCCCACGATGAGTGACGGGAATCCCGGCGTAGGCCGGCACCGCGGTCGCCGCGCTCAGGCCGGGCACGACCTCGAACGGGATTCCGGCTGCCGCGAGCGCCTCGGCTTCCTCGCCGCCACGACCGAACACGAACGGGTCGCCGCCCTTGAGCCGCACGACCCGCTGCCCGTTCCGGGCGTGCGCGACGAGCAGAGCGTTGATGCGCTCCTGGGAGAGCACGTGGGCGCCGCTGGCCTTGCCCGCGAAGATACGGCGTGCCTCGAGCGGGGCCTCGTCGAGGAGCCGCGGGTCGACGAGGCGATCGTAGACGACGACGTCGGCGCGGCGCAGCAACGCCAGCCCGCGCACGGTGATCAGGTCGGGATCGCCCGGCCCGGCGCCGACCAGCGCGACGCTGCCGCTCACGCCGACAGCTCCAGGCGCACCCGCAGCCGGCCGCGGGCCTCGTCCACCCGTCCCTCGGCGACGAGCGCGCGGACGTCGGGGGCCAGCGCTCGTCGCCACGCCTCGGCGTCGGCCGTGCGCCCGGTGGCGCGGAGGTCGCGGCGCGCGCCGGCGGCCAGTTCGCCGAGCGTCCCCCACTCGGGACCGAGCACGCCGTCGAGGTGCTCCCGCAGCGCACGGGTGAGGGCGGGGCTGGCGCCGCCCGAGCCGACGGCAACCGTCAGCACCCCGCGCCGCACGACAGCCGGCAAGTAGAAGCTGCAGTGGGCCGGGTCGTCAGCCGCATTCAGCCACACGCCGCGCGCCTGCGCCTCGCGCGCCACCGTCGGCGTGACGCTGGCGTCGTCGACTGCGACGAATGCCAGGACGGCGCCCGCGAGGTCGCCGACTTCGTACCTCCGAGCGAGATGGCGGATTCGACCGGCGGCGGCGAGAGCATTCAGCGTCGGGGTCAGCGCCGGACTCACGATCGTCACGCTGGCGCCGGCCTCCAGGAGCGACTGGACCCGCCGCTCGGCGATCGGCCCGCCGCCGACGACCAGGCAGCGGCGACCACCGACGTCCAGGGACACAGGGTAGAACCCCATCAGCCGTCGACGCCAGCGGGCGGCCGCCCGGACGGCACGTCGCGCTCGACGGCACCGACCAGCGCGCCGGCGAGAAAACCCCGCAGCTCTTCGTCGGTATGCCGCGCGGCGAACTCGCGGAAGCTCTCACCCGGCCCGCGGTCGTCGAGGTACTGGCGAAGCAGTCGCTCGATCGCCGCCGGCACCTCGCCAGCGGCCACGCGGTAGCCGATGGGGCGCGCCACCGCCTGATGCCGACCGACGGCGCCTCCGACGCAGAAGTAGTAGGCGTCGACGAGCGCGCCGTCGACCTTCAGCTTCTTGCCCTCGATGCCGATGTCGGCGATCCAGTGCTGGCCGCACGAGTTGGGGCACCCGGTCACGTGCAGGCGCACGTGGCGGTCGAAGCCCGGCAAGCGCGCTTCCAGCTCCTCGATCAACGTGCGAGCGAACCCCTTCGTCTCCGTGAGGGCGAGCTTGCAGAATTCGCTGCCGGTGCAGGCCACGGTGCCCCGCCGGAACGGCGAGGCGTCGAGCGGGAAGCCGAGGCCAGCGGCCTCGTATGCCAGCCGGCCGCCCCGCTCGCGGGGGACGTCGAGCACCAGGAGGTTTTGCATCGTGGTCGTGCGCACCTGACCCGAGCCAAAGCGCTCGGCCAGATCGGCGATCCCCCGCATCTGCGCCGGCGTCAGACGACCACGAACCACCGGCAGGCCGACGTACGACAGCCCGGACTGCCGCTGCGGATGGATCCCGACGTGATCGCGAAACACGTCGTCGGGCGGATCGTCGGGAACGCCGGGCAGCAGCCGGAAGCCCAGTCGTCGCTCCAGCTCGGCAAGAAAGCTGGAGGGGGTCCAGCCTCCGTGGAGGAACAGGAACTTCAGCCGCGCCTTCTCGCGGTTCTGGCGGAGCACGTCGCTGTCGCGGAAGATCTCCGCGACCCCCCGCACCACCGGCACCGCCTCGCGCTGGCCCACGAAGGCGTCGAGACGCGCTGCCAGGTTCGGGTCGGTCGAGAGCCCGCCCCCGACGCGCACCGAAAAGCCGATCTCACCGCTCTCCGGGTGGCGGCTAGCGGTGAGCCCCACGTCGTTGATCTCGGGGTACACGCACCAGCTCCGGCATCCCGTGATGGTGACCTTGAACTTGCGCGGCAGGTTGTAGAAGTCCGGGTTGCCGTTGAGCAGGCGGGTGGCCTCGTGCACAAGCGGCGAGGCGTCGATCAGCTCGTCGGCGTCGACGCCGGCCACCGGGCAGCCGGTGACGTTGCGCGTGACGTCCCCGCAAGCCCCCAGCGAGGTGAGGCCGGTGCGCCAGAGCGTCTCGAGGACGGTTGGCAGATCCTCGATCGTCACCCAGTGGAGCTGGACATTCTGTCGCACGGTGAGGTCGGCGACGCCGCGCCCGTGGCGCTCGGCAAGGTGGGCGATCGTGCGCAGCTGGTGCGCTACCAGCGCCCCGTTGGGAATTCGGATGCGGACCATGAAGTAGGGCACCGCGCGACCCTCGCCGCCACGGCCTCCGACGGCCCCGACGCCATCCCCCTGGCTGTACACACCCCACCAGCG
>JBKOZA010000490.1:0-5795 GCA_046725675.1 Candidatus Methylomirabilota bacterium | reverse complement strand
TTCTGGGTGAGATCGACGACGACGAGACCGTCGAATGGCAGCGCCACGGGTGGAGTCTACCATCGGCCTCGCCGGTGGTCTTGACGCGCTGCTGGCGATCGGTGACGCTTGCGCATCATGACGACGACCACCCTCGCGCTGGATCGCGGCCTGCTTCTGCCGCGGCTCGCCCGCGCGATGACGGCGTCGCTGGGGATCGGCGACGTGCTGGCCGCGGCCAGCCGGGCCGCCGCCGAGCTGGTGTCCGACAGCCTCGTGCTCGTGTGGATCTGTCACGACGACCGCCTCCAGCTGCGGGGCGCGGCCGGCGTGCTCGAGACCGTGCAGACCGGCCTGCGCAGTGAGCTGACCCTCGGGGAGGGGTTGCCGGGGTGGGTCGCGCTTCACCGGCAGACCGTCGTGATCGAGGACGCTGCCCACGACCCCCGCGCATGCCAGCGTGAGTTCCTGATGGCCGAGCGCGTCCGCTGGTTCGTCGGAGTGCCGCTGGCCGGTCGGTACGCCCTGGAGGGCGTGCTCGGCCTGTTCGGCCGCGGCGAGGGGCCGCCCGAGCCCGAGGTCGTGGACGCGCTGGGCGCGCTGGCCGCCCAGGTCGCGCTGGCGGTGGAGGGCGCACGGCTCGACGCGCACGGTCAGCGCCGCCGGCGCGAGGCGGAAGCGCTGGCCGCGGTGAGTCAGGCCCTCGCCCAGTCACTCGACCCGCACCAGGTCTCTCAGCTCATCGCGGACAGCGTGGCCGCGCTGCTGGACGCGCGCGGCGCCGCCGTCTACCGGCTGGAGCGCGAGACCGGCGTGCTGGCTGCGGTGGCGCTCGGTGGCGAGGGGGAGCGGGCCTTTCCGCCGATCCTGCGGCGCGGCCTCGGCCTGGCCGGCCGCGCCGTGCTCGAGCGGCGATTGCAGACCGGTCGGGATCCGCTCGACGACGGGGCGACTCTCTCCGGGCCGGGCGCCCACGGTCCCGCCCCGTCGCGCGAGCCGTGCGGCGCGATGGCGGTGCCGTTGCTCGTCAACGGCGAGGCCATCGGCGCCCTCGGTGTTGGAGCCCGTGCGGGGGCCGTGTTCGACGACGACGCGCGCCGGCTGCTGGGGGCCTTCGCCGATCAGGCCGCGGTGGCCCTGAACAACGCGCGGCTGTTTGCCGCCGAGCGGGATGCCCGCGCGGCCGCCGAGGCCGCCGAGCAGCGCTTCCGCGGCCTGGTCGAGAGCATCGACGCCGTCGTCGTCGAGTTCGAAGTCACCACCCGTCGCGCGTTGTTCGTCAGCCGCCGGGCCGAGACCCTGTTTGGCTATCCGCTGGCGGCGTGGACGGCGGAGCCCGATTTCTGGCTGCAGCACGTGCACCCCGACGACCGCGCCTGGGTTCTGCAGGTGTCGCAGGCCGAGGTGGCGGCCGGTCGCGACCACGTCCAGGAGTACCGGATGCTCGCCGCCGACGGCCGCGTGGTGTGGATCCGCGACAGCGCCAGCGTGGTACGCGATGGCCCCCTGCCGCCACGCCTGCGCTGTCTGCAGGTAGACATCAGCGAGCGCAAGCGGACGGAAGCGCTGCTGGCCAGCGAGAAAGTCGTCCTCGAGATGATCGCCTCCGGCGACTCGCTTGACTGCGTGCTGGACGCCGTGTGCCGCACGGTCGAGACGCAGGGCGAGGGCTTACTGGCTTCGATCCTGCTCGTCGAGGGCGATCGCCTGCGGGCGGCCGTCGCGCCCAGCCTGCCGCAAGAGTTCATGGCCGCGCTCGCGGACCTGGCGGTCAGCCCCGGCGGTAGCTGCTGCGGCGTCGCCGCCTACCGGCGCCAGCCGGTCTTCGTGGACGACGTGGCCGACGATCCGCGGTGGACGGCGGACCGTGCCCTCGCCCTCCACCACGGCCTCCGCGCCTGCTGGGCGGTGCCCGTGCTCGACGCGGCCGGGGCCGTGCTGGCGATCGTCGCCACCTACCACCGCGCCCCGCGAGCGCCGAGCGAGGACGATCGGCGGCTGATCGAGCGGGCCGTGCGGCTGGCCGGCATCGCGGTCGAGCGGGTGCGCGCGAGCGATGCCCTGCGAGTCAGCGAACAGCGCTATCGCACGCTGGTGACCAACATCCCGGACGTGGTCTGGCTGGTCGATCGCGCCGGCACTCCGCTGTTCATCAGTGCCAACGTCCAGAAGGTCTGGGGCTACACGGCCGAGGAGCTGTATCGCGCCGGGCCGGCCGGGCGGTTCGGCCGGGTCCATCCCGACGATCAGCCCATGGTGCGCCGAAGCTTCGAGCAGCTCTTTGCGGCCGGAGTCGGCACCTTCGACGTCGAGTACCGGCTGCGACATCGCGACGGCCGCTGGATCTGGCTGCACGACCGGGCGGTGGCGACCCTGGAGGGCCACGGCACGACGTACGTGTACGGGCTGTGCTCGAACATCACCGACCGCAAGCAGGCGGAGGAGATCCGGGCCCTGCTGCTCAACCAGGTGATCACCGTGCAGGAGGAGGAGCGCCGCCGCATCGCGCGCGAGCTGCACGACGAGACCGCGCAGTCGCTCGCCTCACTGCTGCTCGGACTCAGCGCGCTGCAGGAGATTCGCTCGACGAAGGCCTCGCGGGTGCAGGCCCGCGAGCTGCACCAGATCGCCACCCGCGCGCTGGCCGAGGTGCGCCGCCTCGCCTGGGGGCTGCGGCCCAGCGTCCTCGACGATCTGGGGCTGGTCACGGCGCTGGAGCGTTACACCGAGGACTTCGCCCGCACCCGCGGCATCACGGTGGCGCTGGAGACCGTCGGGCTCGAGCCGGAACGCGTGCCGGCGCCGGTGGAGACGGCGCTCTTTCGCATCGTGCAGGAGGCGCTCTCCAACGTCGCCCGCCACGCCGGTGCCCGTCACGTTCGGGTGACGCTGCAGCGGCAGGACGGAACGGTGGCCTTGCTCGTCGAGGACGACGGCCACGGGTTCGATCCCGCCCGACCCACCACGGCGGCGACCGCCGCCCGCGGGCTCGGCATCCACTCGATGCGCGAGCGCGCGGCCGTGCACAAGGGCACGCTGACGATCGATACCGCCCCCGGGCACGGGACACGCATCGCGGTCGAGATCCCGCTAGCGGTGGCGCGGCCGTGAGGACGAAGATCCGCCTGCTCCTCGCCGACGACCACGCGATCCTGCGCGCCGGCCTGCGGATGCTGCTCGACGCCCAGCCCGACATGACCGTGGTCGCCGAGGCCTCCGACGGCGAGGAAGCCGTGCGGCGCGCTCACGAGACGCGCCCGGACGTGGCGGTGATCGATCTCACCATGCCCGGGCTGAGTGGCGTGGAGACGCTCGAGCGCCTGCACCGCGAGCTGCCCGCCACCCGCCTGCTGGTCCTCACCATGCACGACGATCCCGCCTACGCGCGGGTGGCGCGGGCGGCCGGCGCTTCTGGCCACGTCATCAAGGACTCGGAGAGCTCGGAGCTGCTGGCCGCCATCCGGGCGGTGCATCGCGGGCGCGTCTTCGTCCAGGTCGGTGGCGACGCGGGGCCGGCGGCGCCGGCGATGACGTCGGCGCGCGCCCCCGCGCTGAGCCAGCGCGAGCGACAGGTCCTCGAGATGCTGGCGCGCGGTCACACGAACCGCGAGATCGCCCACCGCCTGTCGCTCAGCACCAAGACCGTAGAGACCCATCGCTCTCGTCTCGGCGACAAGCTGGGCCTGCACACCCGCGCCGAGCTCGTCCGCCTCGCCCTCGATCTCGGCCTCATCCGCTGAGCCCGGCGGCGACTCGAGGAGCGAGCGCCACGGCTCCGCCGGAGCGCGACGAACGAAGGGCGGACCGGGGCGCTGTCGGGGCCCCGGTCTCTATCCCGCGAGCAACTCGCGGATGAAGGTGCGGACGGCGGGAGAGCTCCAGTCGCGGCCACCGACGGCGCGCCCGACGAGGCGGCCGGCCCGGTCGACGAGGTAAACGGTGGGCGGCCCCCAGACGCCGTACACGCGTCCGGTGACGTCGCCGCTCTCGTCCAGAAGGACGGGCGCCACGTAGCCACGCTCCTTCACGACGCGGCGTACATGATCCGGTGACTCGCGGAAGTCGATGAGCAAGACCTCCAGGCCCTGACTGCGGAACTCACGATAGAGCGCGTTGACGGAAGGCAACTCCTCCCGGCAGGTTGGTCACCAGGTGGCCCAGTAGAACAGCAACACCACCTTGCCCCGGAAGTCGGCCAGGCGTACCTGGCGCCCCTCCAGGTCCGGCAGCGCGAACTCGGGCGCCGGCTTCGGCGGCTCGTAGCGCTGCACGTTCACCGCCGCGAAGTCCGGCGCGGCAGCCGCCGCGAGCGGCAGCAGCAGCGCCACCAGCACGGCCACGCCCCGCCACCGGTTCACGAGCCCCCCACTTCCTTGACGGCCGCGCATGCCAGCCTCCTCCGCGTCACGAGTTGGAGAAACGCTGCCACGGACTCGACGCCAGAGCAACCTCGAGCCGTCGGCGACGGTTCCCGTCCGGCTACGAGCGTCCCGTCAGCTCCTTGCGCACCAGGGCGGCGCCGGCGGCGAGGCCGCGCAGCTTCTGGTTGCACATGTAGCGCGGCGACCAGCCGAAGCCACAATCGGGGTTCAGCGTGAGCTTCTCGGCCGGACACACCTGCAGCACTCGCCGGATGCGCCGGGCCACGCTCTCCGCCGTCTCCTCCTGAAAACCCTTGACGTCGACCACGCCGGCGCCCAGCTCACGCCCGTCGCCATGCTTGTGCCAGAGATCCACCTCGCTCAGCTCGCGGCTGGCGAACTCCAGCACGAACTGGTCGGCGCGGGCGGCCAGCACCCCGGGGAAGTACGGCTCGTAGGCGCGCGGGAAGCGCGACCGCCCGAAGCGGTTCCCGAAGCAGATGTGAAACCCGAGCCGGGCTCTCACGCCCTCGGTGGCCAGGTTGAAGAGCCGCGCCATCTCCTCGCCCGAGACATTGCCGCGGGCGGGCTCGTCGAGCTGGATCCAGTCCGCACCCGCCGCCACCAGCGCCTTCAGCTCGACGTTGATGACTTCGGCGAACCGCTCGGCCACGTCGACCACGCCCTTGTACTGCTTGCCGGGGTGGATCCTGGAGCCGAACGTCAGCGGTCCCGCGCACGTCGCCTTCGTCGCCCGGGTCGTGTGGGCCTTGAGGTATTCGAACTCCTTCACGATGCCGAGGCCGCCGGGCGGCGTCTCGATGCGGCCCACCGCCTCGTAGCGCGTCTGCTGGTCGTAACCCCAGGGGCCCACCTTGCGCCGCACGGGCAGCGGCTGGATGCCCTTGATGATCGCATAGTAGGAGTCGACGTAGCCGTCGAGCCGCCGAACCTCGCCGTCGGTGATGACGTCGATGCCGGCCCGCTCCATATCGCGGATGGCGGTGTCGGCGGCGTCGTCGAACATCTCCTCGAGGTCGGCGGGGCCGGCCTCGCCGGACTCGTGCGACTTCACCAGCGTGAACCACCAGCCGGGCTTGCCGTGGGAGCCGACGACCGACGTCGGCAGAAGGGGCAGGCTGCTCATAACGCTCTCCCTCCGATGACGCGCAGGACCGTGGCGTCGCGCCGTGCCTCGTCGGGCGTGCCGGCAAAGACGATCTCGCCGCGCTCGACGACGTACAGCCGGCGCGTCCAGGCCGGCACGTGGTGGATGTTGGACTCGGCGATCACGATACTCCGGCCCAGGCGCGTGATGGCGGCGATCGCCTCGCCCAGGCTGGGGATGACGGCGGGCGACAGCCCCTCGAACGGCTCGTCGAGCAGCAGCAGCTCCGGGTCGAGCGCCAGCGCGCGGGCGATCGACAGCATCTTGCGCTCCCCGCCCGAAATCGC